>SOIC01000004.1 GCA_004377275.1 Dehalococcoidia bacterium | reverse complement strand
GGGAATGACATGGGCGTAGAGTTCATCCAGACATATCAGGGTATTTTCGTGGCAATGACGTGTACAATTAATAAAGGGTGATGTGTCACCCATCACCTGTACGCGCATGCTCCATTGAGACACCCTATTGACTAATGTATAATACTTCAGAGGGACAATGGTGGATAAAGGGCGAAATTTCTCGTTCATGAGCGATACGGGTCTGTATGGCTAATGTAACGGCGTGAGAGGAGCCACCTTGAATAAAGGGCGAAAAGAGCGAAAATTCGTTTGCCAGCAGTGCGGCAGGGAAAGCATAAAGTGGCTCGGTCGCTGTCCCGATTGCGAGGGTTGGAATACCTTTGTGGAAACGATGCGTGCCCCAACCAGCCGCCCCAGCCACTCCCACCTCCCTTTAAGTACCCCTCAGGAGCTCTCGCGAGTCTCCGGTGAGGAGACCCCCCGGCTCGCTCTCTCCCTGGAGGAGTTCAATCGAGTCCTTGGAGGGGGTTTGGTGCCCGGTTCATTGGTGCTCATCGGCGGCGACCCGGGGATCGGCAAATCGACCCTCCTGCTTCAGGTCTCCGCTGTGGTGGCTCAGGATGGCGGAACTGTGCTCTATATCACCGGCGAGGAATCGCTCGGGCAGATAAGGCTGCGGGCGAAGCGCCTGGGGCTGGGCGGCGAGCGGCTTTTCATCCTCGTCGAGACAAACCTGGAGAGCATCCTGGAGCACCTCGCGGGGGCATCCCCTGATCTGGTGGTCATCGATTCTATTCAAACGGTTTACCTCGATGGGCTGGGCACGGCACCGGGGAGTGTGGGGCAAATCCGCGAGGGCACCCTGAGATTGATGCAATGGTCAAAGGCCGCCAATATTCCCATGCTAATCTCCGGGCATGTGACCAAGGACGGTGCCATCGCCGGTCCCCGCGCGCTGGAGCACATCGTCGATGTAGTGCTCTATCTTGAGGGCGAGCCCTTCAGCGCCTATAGGCTACTTAGAGGTGTGAAGAATCGCTTCGGCTCTACCAATGAGGTGGGCATCTTTGAGATGAGAAGTCAGGGTCTGGTGGAGGTGGCTAACCCATCCGAGGCCTTCCTGTCCCAGCGGGCAAAAGAGGCAGTGGGCTCCGCTGTGGTACCCACCCTGGAGGGGACCAGGCCACTACTGGTGGAGATTCAGGCGCTCACCAGCACCACCAGCTTTGGCTTCCCCCGGCGCACCGCCAATGGCATTGACTTCAATCGCCTTCTCTTAATTACTGCAGTCCTCACCAAGCGGGCGGGGCTCGCCCTGGGGAATCAGGATATTATGGTCAATGTTGCTGGCGGGCTCAAGGTGAATGAACCTGCCGCCGACCTGGGCATCGCCCTGGCTATCGCCTCCAGCCTTCGTGGTGCTGCCATCGATCCTCGTCTGGTGGCCATCGGCGAGCTGGGACTCTCCGGCGAGCTGAGGGCAGTGCCCCATCTGGAGAGGAGGCTCAGCGAGGCGGCGAAGCTGGGATTCAAGCGCTGCCTCCTCCCCAGGACCACGAATCTCAGTGCTCCCCAGGGGATCGAGCTCATAAGCGCGGCGTCGGTAAGGGAAGCATTGAGGGTGGCACTCGTTCAAGCTAAACAGTCTCACCCTGATCAGTAAGCATTCGGGCTTGCAAAAAACCGGGGGAGGGAAGGACGAAAAGGTGGAGCTGAAGCTAGTAAAACTTAAGTCCCTGCTTAAGGAGCTTGTCTCGGTGCTCGTGGCTTACTCCGGCGGTGTCGATAGTGCCTTCGTGGCATCCCTATACTATGAAATCCTCGATGGGAGGGCTCTGGCGGAGCTTTGTGACCTGGGTTATACCTATGTCACCCTGGACTCCGCCGGCTATCGCCCGGCGGGCAAAAAGGGCTCACATCTGGATAGAGCCTCCCTGACCTTGTAAGACACACAATCGGAAGTAAAGACACATCCCGAAAAGGGCGAAAAAGGAGCGCGCATTGAAAGTCGGCTACCTCGATTGTTTCTCCGGCCTGAGCGGGGACATGATATTAGGGGCTCTCCTGGATTGCGGGCTCTCCCTCGACACCTTGACCGCAGAGCTCGCCAAGCTCCCCTTCACCGGCTACCGAATATCCGCCCAGCCAGCGAGGCGGGGGGTTATCACCGGAACCCAGGCAACGGTTTTTTCCGAGGGGAGCGCTTCAGAACAGCGCAGTCTAGAGGATGTCCTCGATCTGATCGAAAGAAGCGGTCTCACCCAGCGGGCTAAAGAACGGAGCGCCAGCATCTTCGAGCGCCTCGCCGAAGCGGAGGCGAAAGTTCATCGCCTCCCGGTAGCGGAGGTTCACTTTCACGAGGTGGGAGCCACCGATGCCATCGTCGATATAGTTGGTGCGGCCATTGGGCTTGAGCTTCTAGGAATCGAGGCCCTCTTTTGCTCCCCCTTGCCCTCGGGAAGCGGCACTACGGAGACCCAGCATGGCACTATCCCCATTCCAGCGCCCGCAACCCTGGAGCTGATCGCTTCATCGGGTGCGCCGATCATACCAACACCTTACCGCGATATGGAGCTGGTTACCCCCACCGGAGCAGCTATCGTTACCACACTGGCCTCATTTGAGCGCCCCACCCTATCCCTCCAGTGCATTGGCTATGGCGTCGGGGCGCGCGAACTCGCCGCCATCCCTAACGTGCTGCCCCTCTGGCTGGGGGAAATGATAGAGCAGGAGCGAGGGTTAGGGGAAGTGAAAGGGGAAGAGCAAAAACTCCTGCTCCTGGAGACTAACATCGACGACATGAGCCCCGAGCTTTATGGCTATATAATGGAGCGCCTCTTCGAGCGAGGCGCACTGGATGTTTGGTTCACCCCAATTCAGATGAAGAAAAACCGCCCTGCGGTGATGCTCAGCACCCTCGCCCCCCCTGAAGCCGAGGGGATGGTTGTGGAGACGCTCCTTCGGGAGACCTCCACCCTCGGCCTGCGGGTGCAGCAGGTGAAGCGCCACCACGCTGCACGGGAGGTAATCCAGTTCGATTCCAGCCTGGGAATGGTGGGGGTGAAGGTGAAGCGCTTTCACGGAGAAATGGTCGGCCTCTCCCCTGAGTTTGAGGATTGTCGCCGTCTCGCCC
>SOIC01000018.1 GCA_004377275.1 Dehalococcoidia bacterium | reverse complement strand
GTTTCTCGCACCTCAATTTTAACTAGTCAATGAGTCACCACCAAGACCCTCGACCGACATTATTGTATTCTTTACCCCGATATTTCGCAATATCTGTGATGTGAATGTGATGTGGGTGTGATGTATATGTGATGCAAGCGCGCACCCAATTTTTACTAGCCTTGCACCCTTTCCAGCACCTCTTGCGTCCTGCGCAGGTAATAGTCTACTACCCTTTTAACAAAGCAATCCTCGTTGGTTCCGCTTGTAATATCACACATCATCATGATTTACACCATACATGAGATAGTTCCCTGCTAGCTTTGCGGCTGTTTAGTCCATAGTCTTTCCCCAGCGGGTGATGAAACGCTCCTTAACCTCAGGATTGACAAAGCCATTTGGCCACTGACCTCTAAAGACGCGGGCCACCTCCTCGATGGGCCGCCGCATTAACTCCGCCATAGAGGTATTGGACATCGCTCCCGTATGAGGGGTAATAATGATGTTGTCCAGTCCGAATAGCGGATTATTGGAATCGGGTGGCTCTTTCTCCATTACGTCGATTGCTGCTCCCTGGATATAACCTTCGGTGAGAGCTGTATGAAGGGCAGCCTCATCCACCAGTCCACCACGTCCAGTGTTTATAAAGTACGCATTGGATTTCATCTCTTTGAACTGCTCCAAACCGAATAGGTGGTGAGTCTCCTCTGTATATGGCACATGAACGGAAATGAAATCCGAATTGGCGAGGAGTTGGTTCAAATCTACTAGCTCAGCCCCTTGCTCCTGGACTATGTCTGCTGGAATGTAGGGGTCATAGGTGATTATATTCATACCCAAAGCGTGCGCTTTGGATGCCAGCGCACGAGCGATACGACCGAAGCCTACCAGCCCTAGTGTCTGTCCCTGGATGTTGGAAAGTGGGAACACTATTCCCATAGCATCCCCTGTCCACTTGCCATCCCGCGCTGCCTTATCGAGGCGAAATATCTTGCGATTGAGGGCGAGTATGAATGAAAGGGCTTGTTCAGATACCTCATCGATACAATAATCAGGAACATTGGCAACAATGATGCCACGCTCAGTAGCTGCCCCAACGTCAACATGGTCATAGCCAACAGAAAACTGGGCTATTATTTGGCACTTGTCAAGTTCGTCGATGACCTGTTTGCTAAAGGGCTCTATTGCCCCCATCGCTGCATCAGCATCACGACAGGCATTTATGACTTCTTCTTCGGTGGCGCACTGTACTCTTATTATCTCACCACCCAGACTCTCGGCAACTTCATCGTGGTAGGGAGTACTCAGAACCGGCATAGTGCAAACGATCTTAGGTCCCATGTCTCCCTCCAGTTTGTGAATCGGTTATAAACTTGGCCCCAAGCTTGATAGCCTCTAGATCGATGGGAAGAAAACGCTCTCCCTTGGTTCCTGTATACTTGTCCTTAAGGGCTTTCTCAATCGCCTCGAGGGGCAGAGCTTTGGTTGCCTCTAAGTAGGCACCGAGCAGGATCAGGTTAGATACCATAGCTAAGCCTAACTCGAGGGCCATCTGTGTTGCCGGTATATAGTGCACCGTCACATCGTCCCGCATAGTCCGCTCAGCAACAATTGAGCTGTCCACCAGCAATAGCCCCCCCGGTTTAACTTGTGGTTCGTGCAGCATCCAGGCTCCGGCCCCCATTAGGATGGCGGCCGAGGGATTCCTAGACGCAATAGAGGTGTTCTCTTTATTGGACAACGTCACTGTGCACTCGCATTCACCTCCGCGCATAGAAGGACCATAATTCGGATGGTAAGTCACATATCGGTAGTGTGAGCTACCCGCTTGTGCCAAGACCTTGCCCATGGTGAGCAACCCCTGACCTCCAAGGCCGCTCATAAGAACCGAAAAGCGGTTTGGATTCTTCCCTTGCACTGATCACCCCCAATTATCCGCGTTTGACACGGCCGACTCTGTTGATTTCTGGGTCGACCGTATACTCTATTTTGTCCACATTCTTAAACTCTCCGAGTGGGAACTCGCCGATAAGTTTCTCTTCTACGAAACTATTGGCAGCTAGCGGACTCAGGCCCCAATTGGGGGGGCAGGCGCAGAGAATTTCCACTAAACTATAGCCCACTCCATCCATCTGTTTCTGGAAAGCGGTCTTGATCGCTTTCCTGGCCTTCTGGTAGTTGGCCGGCGTGTGCACGCTCACTCGAGACACATAGGCAGTGCCTAGCATGGTGGCAGCGATCTCGCTTAGGTGGAGAGGGAATCCAGTGCTTTGCACATCGCGGCCTTCAGGAGTCGTAGTAGTTCGCAACCCAATAAGCGAGGTGGGAGCAACTTGCCCTCCGGTCATGCCATATCCGGAGTTGTTAAGAAATATGGTCGTTATGGGATCGGAGCGCATCATAACGTTAACCATGTGTCCGGCGCCAATAGCACACAAAGAGCCGTCGCCTCCGATATTGAAACAAATCGCCTGAGGCAGCACGCGCTTGACACCTGCCGCTACGGCAGTGGAACGTCCGTGAAGGCAGTGGAGACCATCAACGGCCAAGCCGACCATTAATACTCCGCTGCACCCAATGTCCAGGCAGGCAATAGCTTTGCCCTGGATGTCGAGTTCATCGATAACCTCGCCGAGAGCCCGCCAAACTAAAGACTCATGACAGCCCGGACAGAATTTGAACGGCATGAAATCCAATTGCACTGCCTTGGGCTTGCCTACGACTTGTTGCTTGATCACTGCTCCTTCTCCCATTATGTACACCTCCTGACATTGCCGATACGATCGAATGCTTTTACCCCTCTCACAATTAAGCCACGCTTTCCATTTGTTTTATCTCCTCGACTATCCTCTCTGGATAGATGATTCCCGAACTATCGCGCCGATGGGTACCCCAAATACCAAGTAAGTGAACCGGCACCTTTCCCTGGAGAGCACATTCCACGTCCTCGACCAGAAGACCGGAGCTGTGTTCCACCACTAGTACACGACGGGCCCGGGAGCCCAACTCGCGGAGCGTATTCGTTGGGAAGGGCCAAAGGGTTATTAGTCTCAGCAGTCCCACTTTCAGGCCCTCTTCTCGAACAAGGTCCACCGCTCCTTTTGCCATTCGAGAAACGTAGCCGTATGCTACCAGGATCACTTCAGCATCATCCGCGCAATAAGCTTCATACTTTATTTCGTTTTCGGCGATCTCCCGATATTTTTCGTTCATGTCCTGGTGATAACCCACATAGTCCCACATGTGCTGGTGGAATCCCTGGCGAACCCCCCCACGCGCATCTAGCCCCCTAATGACCCAGTCCTTATCAGGGAGTGCGCCGAAATCCCTGGTTTTTAGATCTACTAGTTCACAGGATTGACCTATGGTGGCATCGGTGAGAACATAAACCGTCATCTGGTACCTATCGGCGAGCCATAAAGCCAACTGTACCAGATCACAGCATTCCTGACTTGATGACGGGGCGAGTACAATACAACGATACCCGCCGTGCCCGCCTCCTTTGGTAACTTGCCGATAGTCTGTCTGTGATGTCTGTGCCATTCCGCTGCCCGGACCGAACCGGCAAACATCAACGATTACTGATGGCACCTTTAAATAAGCCATCAGGGAAACGGTCTCCTGCATCAAGCTTATGCCCGGGGAGGAGGTGGCAGACATTGTTCGAGTGCCGGTCATGGACGAGCCATAGACCATGCTTACAGCAGCGATCTCATCCTCAGTTTGAAGGAATACACCGCCCACCTTAGGCAGTTCAGTTGCCAGAAATTCCAGAATCTCGCTTTGCGGGGTTATCGGATAGCCAAAGAAAGCCTTGCACTCTCCAAGAATCGCTCCCCATCCGATTGCCTCATTTCCTGATAACAAACGCCTATCTGCCATAAGACTCTTCCTCCTTAGCCGCCTTGATAGATATTCGCTTCGCTTTCGACATACTTGTACACCTGGATGGCAAAATCAGGGCACATCCATCCACAGATGCCACAGGCGGAGCATTTCTCCGGCGCTGAGAACACTGCCACCGGGAAGCCTTTGGGCCCTAGGCGATTCTCAGGGATCGTAATGCACTTTCGGTTACAGAACTCGACGCAGAAGCCACATGCCTGGCACAGCGTCTCATCTATTACTATCTCGCCTTTGGCCACTTTCTCCTCCTGCTACATTAGACTCAGTTGCTCGCCTTATTACTTTTACGTGTCTCTACTGTCTCCAGGAAGTTGTCTATCTGGATTTTCGTTTGAGCCTCTGAGTACGTTCGTATATCCACGATGTCACTCCCTATGAATAGGGTCCTCAACTTGGCATATTTCTGAACAGCGTTCTGGTAGTATATCTGCCCCATGCTAGTGGCCCGGCACGACATGACACCATGCATTACCAGCCCATCGATATTAAACTCAGGTACCAGATCCAAGATGTGTTGCACCCAGAAATCACCACATCCCCTATGAGCTTGTTCCCATCGGTATGTAAAGCGTTCGAAGCTTCGCAACGCTATTAGCTCAATGGGATCGTTAATGTTGTCTGGGATGGTAAAAGGATCTGGTGGGGGGTAAGCCAATTGAGCTGGAAATACTGCCCCCAGACTGCCGAAATAACTGAATATGCCCATGCTATGCCAGGGGGGAAGCCCGCCAGCAAAGAGTAATCGATACCGCTCATTATCCACTACCCCTATTCCAGAGTCCACCCGGTCTTTAAGTTCTTGATAAAGCTCTTTATAGAAGTCCAGAGTGGCTTCCTCACCGATCATGAAATGGTGGGGTACGAAGATGTTGAAGTGATCTCGGGCAGACATGGGCGCGGGAATTGCCCTGCATAGCTGCTGAGCTTCCCACCACCAATGGCGAGCCTCCTCAGCGCGATGGATGATGCTCATCAGCCGATCGGGATCCAGCTGGCATCCGGTTGTCTTCTCCAGAAATTTAACCAGTCCTCGGAGCTGCTCAGCCTGGTATTTGACATAGAAATCCTTGATTTCATACAAATCCCTATTAACGGGCGGTACGATGACATCAATACAATAGATGGGGACATCCATATAGCAACCCAGTGCTTGGTACCATTTAAAGCGCGTATCACATCCGATACTACTTCCCAAGAGCATATCAGGCATCGGCATCCCACCATCAGGTGTTTGGGGAGCTTCCCCCATCTCGGCACGGAGCGCATCGAAGCCAATTCCAGTGCGAGCATAGCCACAGATCAGATTCGAATAACCTTCTGCCTCGGCTTTCTCAAGAAACGGTTGGGCGGTACCCATGGCAGCGCACAAGCCACCATAGTTCTCAGTCCACACTGGCACTATGTCCATCGCTGCCAGTATTTCGTCATACTGGCTCATCACCATACAATAAGCGACCTTCTGTCCTCGCTCCCTAGCCTGATGAGCCCGAAGGTACATAGACTCTACAAGAGGACGGACGTTTCGTGCGCTCTGGGTTCTGTTTTCCTTCTTTTTGTCCGTGTTATCTACCATATATGTCACCTAGCCAAGCGTCTCGATAAAGGCCTGAAATCGCGTTCTGAGTTGGCCCTTGGTAAGTAGAGTATATTCCTCCTCAAGGTGCAATACCGGGAAGCCTTCCCGATTGAGATACGCTTTAAGACCAGGGGCTTCCAGTGCATGACCATCGCAAAACCGATACAAGTACAGAATAATCCCTTGAACATTGAAATCTCGTGCAAAGTCTACAAGATATAGGAAGCGCTCTTCAGGCTTGCCGGGACGACACGTGCGGGGACAACGAATATCATCGACATAATGAGCGGCCAAACTTTCCATGGCATTCTCTTGAGGCTTCACTAGTTCCCAGAAGGAACGTGAACCGGTGCAGAGATCATCCATTACCACCGCGGCACCGCATTCCTCGATGAGCTCTATGATTGCCGGGTCATCGACCTCTCCACCATAGATCAGCACACGTGGCTTCTTTCCGCGGGGTTCACTTTCGCGGGTCCGGATATCATGTATCACCTGAAGTAGCAACTCGTTGAATTCCTCCACTGGAATTCCTCTCCCTGCTATCAGCACTCGGGCGATCTCCGTACCTGAAATCAGCGGAGGATCTGCTTTGCGGTACTGGTATATCTTCTGGAGTAGGGCTCGAGCACGATTATGGGTGTCAATGGCCTCTCCGAGCGCCTCATCGGTAACTTTCCTACCTACGAGTTGCTCCAAGCTCTTCTTGAAGAGCTTCAGTTCCTGTTGCAAGAAGTGGCAGGAGGAAGGCCCTACCATGTGAGGCACTTCGATGAAATAGGTGTAATCCAATGGCTTGTGCAACTTCCATATATTAAGGATGCGCCACATGGCGTCACACGTATGCGGTACTACCAGGCCATGTAGAAAATCGTACTCACCACGGATGGCCAGATCGAAAGCACTACGGACGTATGAGCAAACACAAGTCTCCAGATAGGCATCTGCTTCTTTAATAGGCTCATCTATTCGGCCGCCGATCCGGTACGGGACCAAGTCTAAAGCTGTCATGAGTTCCACAGGGGTATAGCAGCAGAAGTACCCGATGACCTTTTTACCTTGGGATGCCATCACACGGGCGTAACCCATACGGTCCTGACACAATTCCCAGGTATGCTCCAGCCCTCGGCTAGAGATAGTCATCTAGATGACCTCCTCCTCTCTAAGCTTCACGATGTCCTCCCAGGAATACCCCAATTCAAGTAGCACTTCTTCGGTATGCTGACCCAATTCAGGAGCAGGCATTCTCACCGATACAGGCGTCTCGCTCATATGTATAGGAAAGCCCACCATGTTCACTTTGCCCAGTGCGGGGTGATCATACTCAGTGATATAGTCATTGGCAGTGACCTGGGGGTCATTGATGAGGTCGGAAATGGTATTTACGCGACAGAATAGCAACTCTGCTTGTTGGAGAACCTCGACCCACTCGTCACTGGGCTTTGAGGCAAAGCGCGATTCCAGGATTGGCACCAGCTCTTTGCTGTTGATAGCCCGCTGAACCAGGTTTTCGAATCGGGGGTCTTTCTCTAGTTCCTCCAGCTCCATCGCCTTGCAGAAATCCGCCCAATATCTGTCTGATTGAAGAAGGCCTAATGCTATCCACTTACCGTCGGAGCACTTGTAATGACAATACACTGGATTCCATACCTGCGATTTGGCTTGCCGAGGCATCTCCCATCCTGCCAGAAGGCTCGTGTTGATGCTAAGGCACTGAAGCCATATCATACTGCCAAGCAGTGACGCGTTGACTTCCTGCCCTACACCGAGACGATCACGAGCAAATAACGCCGCCAAGATCCCGTACGCTAGCATAATGGCCCCCATCTGATCAGCGATGGGACTGGCAGCCAGCAACGGCGGCATATCAGGCTCACCTACCGCCGACATGAAACCGGAGCGTGCTTGGCCCAGGTAATCGTAGCCGCGCCGGTTGCTCTCGGGTCCTTCAGGCCCCCAGGACGAAGCTGTAGCATAGACAAGGCGATGATTAATACCGGAAAGCGTTTGATAGTCAAGGCCCCACCGGGCAGCAACTCCCTGACGGAAGTTCTGGACAAAGACATCAGCCTGCTTTACCAACTGGTACATTATTTCACGACCCTTGTCCTTCCTCACATCCAGAGTGATGCCTCGTTTATTGCGATTATGCGCTTCGATATAGGCATGGCGGCCCTCAGCGAGATCGAACGAATGCCCACCCGTACCGATGATTCCCCGACCGGGGTCGCCACCTTCACGAGTTTCGATTTTAATCACATCAGCTCCCAGGTCTCCCAACATCATGCTGGCCACCGGCCCCTGCTGCCATGCGGACCAATCTACGACTCGGATTCCTTCTAGCGGCATCATGATATGACCTCCTATGTACATGCCTCATTTGGAATGTATATCGTCTTCAAGCTGTAGGATTGCTAGATCACCGTCATAACCGGATCACGCTTGAACTGGTCCCGCGCTCTCTGAACTGTAGCATGCACCTGCTCAACTAGGGAATCCGGCTCCTCTTTGCCCGGCTCCCTCCAGGGTTTGCCCAAATCCAGGTCATTGGCGATGACCCTATAGCAGGTGTAAGACTCCCATGACGACATATTTGAGCCTGGGAACCAGCAACCCCCTGTGGCATAAAGGTTCTTTATCGGGGTTCTGTGATTGTGCAGCTCAGGGGTAGGCCTATTATTATCCAGAAGCTGGAATGCGGGACGATCAATCCCTGCCCATGTCCCGTTGGGCCGGAAGTTCTTCATACGATTGTGATCATAAGGAGAATTTGTGTCGACGCCGATGATGTTGTCCCAGGTCATATTAGGGGCATGCCTTTGCCAGTAGGTTACCAGATCCTCGGCGTATTTCTTCTTGATTTCCAACCACTCCCGCTCGGTATGGTATGTGGCTGGCGGCCCCATTTGCTCGTTCTGGACAACATGCTTCCCCGGAGGCGCATATGACGGATCCACCAGGCTGTGGCACATGACAGTGGGGCAGAAGTCATCCAGTGGCGGAAGCATTCCCAGCTTTGCGTACTTGCACTCCCTGGCGATATGCTCAGGGTCAGGAGTCTCCGCCAGCCCCAGCCAGAGGGTCTCGTGGATATCCGGATTAAACTCCTCTGCTGTGTACTTAAGAGCATCATGTATAGCGAACGTGTACCACATCAGGCAACCGAAGGTATCCTCCAGTGCCTCCACGCGCTTTGTCAGCTTATCGTCGATATACTCTCTGCCTATCAGGTCGAAGCAGAGCTGCGCCGGATTCATGCCGGCGGCCACCACCATCTTTCTCGATTTGATCTCACTGCCATTGGTGAGCCGAATGCCGGTGGCATTTCCGTTCTCTATGCTGACCTTTTCCACTTCAGAATGGGTAAAGAATTTGCATCCGTTCCGCACCAAGAATTGATGGGCAGCGTGAGCGGCCTGGTGAGTTCCGCCTCTGATGATGCCGAATAACGGGAGTTGCGGTGCAGTGTAGAAGGCGAGCAACCCCAATCCAGCGTCATTAACGTCCATCCCTGCCGAAAGAAACCACCTCATATGGACGTATTGCATCTCCTTGCTCTCCCAGTACTCCCGTGCCCACCGCATACCGCTGGCTGCCATGGTCAGCTGGTCAGGGACCAAGCCGGCCTCCATCAGCTTTCCGGCGACAGCCAGCTGCCTCTCCCCCACCTCCGGCATCGCTGCCCGCTCATCCCACGGCATGGTAATGTTATCCATCAGGACTCTCTGCATTTCATCACTCTGGTACAATCCCCATAGTCTGAGCCATGTATCGGCATCCTTCTCCGAGAACCGGGCGATCTCCCTTGCCGAGCGCTCCTGCGTCGGGTCGTGTTTCTCGCTGTAAATGGCAAGGCAGGTATTGTTAGACCTGAAGACGGCCCCTGTGGAACACAGGTACTGGTCGAATTGAAGGCCATAGTCCCAGACCTCAGGGAAATCGCGATAGAGGGATACGTGGTAGGGGGTCAACATCAAGTTGGCGTGGGTATTGCCCCGGAATCCCGGGGCTGCGGCCTCCTCAGTTGCCATGGCACCCCCGATCTCGTGTCTCCGCTCAAATATGCCAACACTCATGCCACCATATCTAACCAGATACATAGCAAGATAGAGCGCCTTCGTACCTCCTCCAATTATTACCGCATCAAAGCTATCATCTGGCATTCGAACCTCCCGATTGTAATTGCCCCGCATCTCGGGCAATTAAATTCTATCGATGCACCACATTCTACACAGAAGTCAGCGTCATCAGGGTTCTGACGACATCGTTTTCAAAGAGGTCATTCACGATTGCCTCGGGGGTCTCTTCGGTCAAGTAATTGATGTCTTTTCCCACATCGCCACTCTCTTCGAGCTGTATCACCTGCTCCAGAAGAGGCAGCGGGGAGCAGTAGGTGGCAGGGCCCATAAAGTCCTCGGTGATTTTTTGGAATCTTTGGTGGGCCTCACGGTAGCTATCCGCGTCTCTTTGAGAGAACTTGGCTATGGACTGGCAGGTCTTCTCCAGGTCACGGTAGATGCACAGGCTGTTGCCGTCGCTTAAGGGCATGGCCCACTCGAG
>SOIC01000172.1 GCA_004377275.1 Dehalococcoidia bacterium | reverse complement strand
CCAAGTTTCGCGCCGCTCGCCGCATCTGGGCACGGGAGATAAAGCGAAGGTTCAACCCCCAAAATGAGCGCTCCCTGTGGCTTCGCTTCCACGCCCAGACTGCGGGCTGTTCCCTAACGGCACAGCAGCCCGAGAACAATATCGTGCGCGTCACCCTTCAAGCCCTCGCCTCAGTGCTGGGAGGGGCCCAGTCACTGCACACAAATTCAATGGATGAGGTATGGGCTCTCCCCGCGGAGAAGGCAGCCCTTATCGCCCTGAGGACCCAGCAGGTCATCGCCTATGAGAGCGGGGTCACCTCCAGCATCGATCCCCTAGGAGGCAGCTTCATGGTGGAGGCGCTCACCAATAAAATGGAGGAGGCTTGCTATAACTATTTCGACAGGATCGATTCCTTAGGAGGGGTGATCCCCGCCATCGAGAAGGGCTTCTTCCAGCGGGAAATCGCCGAGGCTGCCTACCGCTACCAGCAGGAGATCGATAGCAGGGAGCGCATCATTGTCGGTTTAAACGATTATGTGATCGATGAACCCTTGACCATTCCTATCCTGCAGATGGATGAGGAGGGCGAAAAAAGGCATCTCGAGAGGTTGGATCGGGTGCGCAGGGAGCGAATAGCCAGGGATGTGTCGGAAAGGCTTGGCGAGATAAAGCGTGCCGCCCAGGGGTCGGAAAACCTCATGCCCCATATTCTGGAAGCGGTGCGCTCCTACGCCACCCTGGGCGAGATCTGCGGCGTGCTGCGCGAGGTCTTCGGGGAATACAGAGCCACGGAGGTTTGATCGGTAAAGGCGGAACAAATGATCGCCCTGAGCGTGATTAAGGCTGACTCCTGCCTACCAATAGGTCGATGACTTCCCGCTTCTACTAACCACGCTCAGGTGGCCTCGGCAAGACCCTTATGAGTTCGTTTGGCAGCCTATTCACCGGCCAGCCAAGATAGATAAGTTCTCCTCAGGGAACCCCACTTAATAGCCTAAACCTGCCCCTTCCCGCCACATAAATCTGAGAACCGTCGATTTCTACATGACCCTTTTTCGCTCTGGGCACAGCGCCTGTAGCCTTGGATCGAGACGCGGCATAATACAGACTCTTTCCTTTTCGAGAGGAGTGTGATAAAATATTATAACCGGCTAGCTCATAGAGTTATTTCGGAGAGGGATATGTCCAGTAGATTTGAGAAGTTTACCGAGAGAGCGCGCAAGGTGCTCAGCCTGTCCCAAGAGGAAGCTCAGCGCTTCAACCATAACTATATTGGCACCGAGCATATACTACTTGGTCTGGTTCGGGAGGGTGAGGGCGTCGCCGCAAAGGTTCTTGCCAGTCTCGATGTGGAACTCGATAAGGTGCGCAGCGCTGTGGAATATATTATTGGGCGAGGGGAAAGAGGCGTTAGCGGGGAGATGGGGCTTACCCCCCGAGCGAAGCGGGTTATCGAACTCGCTGTAGACGAGGCACGGCGCCTTAATCACAATTACATCGGTACCGAGCATCTCCTTCTCGGGCTATTGCGCGAGGAGGAGGGGGTGGCCGCTGGCGTGCTGGAAAGCCTGGGTATCAGCCTGGACAAGGTACGTACTGAGACGGTACGCCTCCTCAACCAGAGCACGTCTCAGTCTCGTACTGGCATCCGTTCTGCCTCAAGGACCCCTACTCTGGACCAAATTGGCGTAGATCTGACCGAGGCGGCCCGTAAAGGGAAGCTAGACCCTGTTATCGGACGCAATAATGAGATCGAGCGACTCATTCAAATTCTCAGCAGGCGCACCAAGAACAATCCCTGTCTTATTGGCGAGCCCGGAGTGGGCAAGACGGCTATTGTGGAGGGACTGGCCCATCGCATTGTGGCCGGCGATGTCCCGCAACCCTTGCGGGATCGGCGACTGCTCACTCTGGATATTGGGGCACTGGTGGCGGGGACGAAGTATCGGGGCGAGTTTGAGGAGCGGTTAAAGAAGGTCATCGATGAGGTCAAGACTTCGGGCAACTGCACCCTCTTCATCGATGAAATACATACCATCGTCGGCGCTGGCGCTGCAGAAGGCGCTGTTGACGCCTCCAGTATTCTAAAGCCCCCCCTTGCACGCGGGGAGCTGCAATGCATCGGGGCAACCACCGCTAACGATTATCGAAAGCATCTGGAGAAAGATGCAGCACTCGAACGCAGGTTCCAACCCATCAGTGTCGGGGAGCCTTCCGTTGAGGAAACTGTGGCGATTCTTCAGGGTATCAAGAGCCGATACGAGGAGCATCATCAATTGACCATAAACGACGAGGCGATCAATACCGCAGCGGCACTGGCGGCAAGATATATCCCCGATCGCTTCCTCCCCGATAAGGCTATCGACCTGATCGATGAAGCGTCATCCCGGGTGCGGATCAGGAATCTCTACGCACCCGCTGGCTTGAGGGAGGCGATACAGACTCTGGAGACGCTGCGGCATGATAAGGAGGTGGCCATCGCTACCCAGAAGTATGAGCGCGCCGCAGAGCTACGGACTCGCGAGCAGGAGCTCGGCGAGAAGGTAGAGGAAATACAAGAAGAGCAGCGGGAGGGACAGGAGGCGGCGCAGCCCGTAGTTACTGCAGAGGACATCTCCGAGGTGGTTAGTATGTGGACCGGGATCCCGGTGACCAGCCTGGCTCAGGATGAGACCACCCGCCTGCTTCAGATGGAGGAGGTGCTGCATCGTCGCATCATCGGCCAGGATGAAGCGATTAGTGTTATCGCTAAAGCGGTGAGGCGGGCTCGGGCCGGGCTGAAGGATCCCAGGCATCCCATTGGCAGCTTTATCTTCCTCGGTCCCACAGGGGTTGGCAAGACGGAGCTGGTGCGCGTGCTCGCCGAATTCATGTTCGGGAACAGAGATGCCCTGATCAGGCTGGATATGTCAGAGTTTATGGAGAAGCATGCGGTGGCTCGCCTTGTTGGGGCACCACCGGGTTATATCGGCTACGATGAGGGGGGACAACTCACCGAGGCGGTGAGGCGAAAGGGCTACTCGGCGATCCTGCTGGATGAGATTGAGAAGGCAGACCCCGATGTGTTCAATATACTTCTCCAGATCTTCGATGATGGCCACCTCACCGATGCTAAGGGAAGGCGGGTCGATTTCCGCAATACCATCATCGTCATGACCAGCAATATCG
>SOIC01000132.1 GCA_004377275.1 Dehalococcoidia bacterium | reverse complement strand
GGTGTTCTTGGCCACGGCGAGGTCGGCGATGGTGACATCCTCGGTCTCGCCGGAGCGGTGGCTCACAACCGCCGTCCACTTCGCCCGCTGCGCCATCTCGATGGCCTCGATGGTCTCGGTAAGGGTGCCAACCTGATTGAGCTTGATGAGTATGGAATTGGATGCCTTTTCCTTGATGCCGCGTGAGAGGCGTTTCACGCTGGTGACATAGAGATCGTCGCCAACGAGCTGGACTTTCCCACCCATCTGATCCATGAGCATTTTCCACCCGTCCCAATCGTCCTCTGCCATCCCGTCCTCGATGCTGATAATGGGGTATTCAGAGACCAATTTCACATAGTAATCTACCATCTCGGCGCTGGAGAGGGATAGGCGCTCCCTAACAAGGACATATTTGTCATCCTCGAAAAACTCGCTGGCTGCCGGGTCGAGGGCAATGAGGCAATCGGCGCCCGGCTTGTAGCCTGCCACTTCGATAGCGGCTAGTACCAGCTCCACCGCCTCTTGGTTGGAGTTTAAGGAGGGGGCGAAACCGCCTTCATCGCCGACATTGGTACTCAACCCCTTGCTCCGGAGCACGCCCTTCAGGGCCTGATAAATCTCAGAACACATCCGGAGGGCAGGGGCAAAGCGCTGTGCTCCCAGGGGGACGATCATGAACTCTTGGAAATCGGTCGCCTCCATAGCGTGCTTTCCGCCGTTCAGGATATTCATCATGGGCACGGGTAGGGTGCACGCCTCCTCGCCGCCGATGTAGCGATAGAAAGGGAGTCCCAGAAAGTTGGCTGCGGCGTGAGCGACAGCGAGGGAGACGCCTAAGATAGCATTGGCACCGAGCCGCGATTTGTTTGGCGTGCCATCGAGCTCGATCATCCGCTCATCGATCGCCGCCTGCTCTTGGCAAGACATCCCGATCAGGGCAGATTCGATCTCCTCCTCAACATTTTCTACCGCCCTGAGCACCCCCATGCCCCCAAACCGATCCTTATCGCCGTCGCGAAGCTCCAGGGCTTCGTAAGTGCCGGTGGAGGCCCCGGAGGGTACCGCGGCGTGCCCCATGGTACCATCGGAGAGCCTTACATCAACCTTCACCGTGGGATTGCCACGGGAATCGAGGATCTCCCTGGCACTCACTTCCTCAATTGCCGCCACCCTTTCCTCCTCTTTTCACCTTTTTCGCCCTTTTCACCCTGAGGCATGTGATGTCGATTTCCAGGTCTTCATCATGTTTGGCAATTTTATTCATTTTCATTGCTAGCTCTTCCTTATCAAACCAAGGGCCTTTTCCACGGCATCCACCGGATTTTGAGCGACGATTATGGATTTATCCACTACCCCTTCCCTTGCTAGCGACCAGGTGCCCAGGCTGATAACCGGGATGTCACTTTGCAGCGCATAGGCGATCTCAGAAAGGGTCCCGTAGCTGCCGCCGATGGCGATCACCGCCTGACCCGATTTGGCGACGATGGCGTTTCTGGTATAGCCCATGCCGGTGACGATGGGGATTTGAACATAGGGGTTGGCATCTTGGCGGCTTTCCCCGGGGAGAATGCCAATAGTGACCCCTCCTTGGGAGGCAGCCCCGCGACATGCTGCATCCATCACCCCTTCCAGGCCGCCGCAGATTAGAGTGGCGCCGCGCCTTGCCAGCTCCCGCCCCACCTCCTCGGCGAGCCTGGTCTCCTCCGCGGAGCAATCGCTGGCACCGATCACAGTGATAAAAATCCCCTTTTGCCCCTTTTCCATCTCCAAAACCTCTTAAACCAAGCTAAACGGGATTATAGCACCCTGGGCTGAATTGCCGCAACCAAAGGAGGGATGCTTTTAGTTATAGCGGTTCATCGCCGCCTCGATCCCCTCGGCGAGGATGCAAAGCAGGGTATCGGCGACCCGGGCAATGGCTTCCCTGGCGATGTCCTTCTCCTCAGCGGTGAAATCGCTTAGTACATAGGAGATCTCATCCCCCTCGGGGCGGCCGATGCCGACGCGAATTCGGGGGAACTCCTCACTTCCCAAGGAGGCGATGATGGATGCGACGCCTTTGTGCCCCGCCGCGCCGCCCTGCTGGCGGATGCGCAGTTTGCCCAGGGGCAGGTCCAGGTCGTCATAGATCACAAGGAGGTCATCAATTTGCACGCCGAAGCGACGTACCAGCTGGGCTACTGCCGCACCGCTGTGGTTCATGTATGTCCGCGGCTTGGCGAGTACCACTGACGTACCAGCAACCTCGCCCGTGCCGTATTTGGCCTTCAGTGCTTTGAGCCTTAACCTTCGCTCTTTAATGGGTATGCGGTGCTGACTCGCGAAGTGGTCGAGACACTGAAACCCTACGTTATGACGGTTGCCGGCATAGCTCTTCCCCGGATTTCCCAACCCGACAATTAGTTTCATCGCTTAGTTAGTGCCGTACTCCTTGGAGCTGAGGCGACCCCTCTTGCTCGGATGCTCCCGGGTACTTAATACCCTAGAGTGCCGCTTTCCCCGGCTTGGCCCACCCCGTTTGAATTTGCTAAAAGAGATCAATAGTCATGTCTTAAGCGGTGGCCAGCTTCTTACCCATCTGGCGAAGCTCCGCAAGGATCTCGGGGGTGGCTTTGCCGGGAGCCATGATGCCTTCGTCAGCCTTCTTCAATTTATAGGCGGAACATATGCCGTCGAGGACATCCAGGGCTTTCCTCTTCCCCATCCCGCTGCTGGTAAAGGTGCAGTAGGGCTTGTCGGTGGTCTTATCCTGACACTGAATAAGGCTTCGATCGAAAAAGTCCTTTAAGCCTCCGGATATATAGGCAAAATTTGTTGGTGTGCCAAAGGCTACCGCATTGCAGCCAATGAGGTCCTCTGCATTGGCATCGAAGGCCCGCTTCAGGACGACATCCGTCCCCGCTACCGACCGTGCCCCTTCCGCTACCGCCTTGGCCATCTCCTCGGTATTCCCGGTCTGGGAATGGTAAATGATCAATACCTTAGCCATTTTCTACTCCTCTATTTATTTTCCCCTTCAAGGAGGTGGAGAAATTCCTCCTCGTTAAGCACCTTTGTACCCAGGGCACGCGCCCTTTCCAGTTTGGAGCCTGGTTCGGCCCCCACCACAAGATGTGTGGTTTTCTTGGTGACGCTCGAGCCTACGCTGCCGCCCAGCTCTTTGATGCGCGCCTCTACCT
>SOIC01000134.1 GCA_004377275.1 Dehalococcoidia bacterium | reverse complement strand
CTGGTCTTATTTTTACTTCGCTATTAGTGAGGGGAGGAGTGGTCAGGAGTTCGAAAAAGGGGGAAGTGTCGGAACTGGTAGACGAGCATGACTTAGGATCATGTGCCTTCGGGCGTAGGAGTTCGAATCTCCTCTTCCCCACGAAAGGGGGCCTCATGCCAAAAAGGTCTCAGGTCAGTGACCTGGCTCCGGTTATTGCCTCTGGTAAATCTAAATAGGGAGAGATAAGTATGGTAGAATCAATGATTGGTCCAGATACCGTGAAGAAGATGATAGCCAAAATGTTGGGGTTGGTCTTTACCATCCTGGCGTTCGTCGGTATGCTCATGATAGTTTTCACCTCCATCGCACCGACGTTCCATGCCCATCTCTGGCCAGCGCTCCTCAGCGTAGGGTGTTCCGGGGCCTGGCTTACGGCAAAGGGTAAGGGTACTAAGATGAGACTTGCCGGCATCGCCTTTCTGGCAGCGCTGTGGATTCTTCTCAACTCGATTATGGGCTGGGTTGAACCCGTAGCGGGCTCGGCACTTGCCGCATTTTTAACGCCATCCAAGATGGCACTCTCAGCAATGGGAGCGCTTCTCATCGTATTTGGCTCTCTAATAGGAATTTTGGGAGCCATGAAATCGTAAGATTAAGCTAGCTGCTGCGCTTTTTTATAAAGAAGCTTTCCGGCACGGGTGCTGGAAGGCTTCTTTTTTCATCCTACACAGACCTCTATTGGAGGATATTGAGGTTTTGGCAAAACCGGCCCGATTTCCTAGTTGCAACCGCAGGGTTAGAGTAACTGAAGAGCTTGAGATTAGCCTTGCTGTATGCTAGGATGCTGCTATGGAGCAGCGCCACATTAGGAACTTCTGCATCATCGCCCACATCGACCACGGCAAGTCCACGCTGGCCGACCGCCTGCTTGAGCTCACTGGTACCATCAGCGAGCGGGAGATGCGAGAGCAGTTCCTCGACCAGATGGAGCTGGAGCGGGAGCGGGGGATCACCATCAAGGCTCAGGCGGTGAGGATGAGCTATATAGCCTCCGATGGCGCGGAGTATCAGCTCAACCTTATCGATACCCCGGGGCATGTCGATTTCACCTATGAGGTCTCCCGCAGCCTGGCCGCCTGTGAAGGGGCGCTATTGGTGGTCGATGCCGCTCAGGGGATCCAGGCACAAACCCTGGCCAATGTCTATATCGCCCAGGAACATAACCTGACCCTGATCCCTGTGGTCAACAAGATCGATCTGCCCAATGCAGAGCCTGAGAAGGTGACCAAGGAGCTGGAGAGTATCATCGGCTTCCTCAGTAGCGAGGTAATCTTTGCCTCAGCCAAGGAGGGGGTGGGGACGAAGGAGGTCCTGGAGGCCATCATCCAGAGGATCCCTCCCCCTAAAGGGGAGGCTGAGGGCCCACTGCGCGCGCTTATCTTCGACTCGAAGTACGATCCCTATAAAGGGGTGATCGCCTATCTGCGTGTGTTCGATGGGGTGGTCTCCAAAGGGAGACAACTCAGGGTGATGTCGACGGGGAGACCCATTGAGTCACTGGAAATTGGCGTGTTTAGGCCCGGGCTAACCCCGGTGGCGCGCCTCGTCTCCGGTGAGGTCGGCTACCTTGCTACCGGGCTTAAGAACGTTGGGGACTGTCGGGTGGGCGACACCATCACCCTGGAGGAGAGGGGTGCCGTGGAGCCACTTGCCGGCTATCGCCCTGCCAAGCCCATGGTCTTTGCCGGCATCTACCCACTGGTGGGTGACGATTACAATGACCTTCGCGAGGGGCTGGAGAAGCTCAGTCTTAACGATGCCGCCCTGTCCTTTGAGCCGGAGACCAGCGCTGCACTGGGCTTCGGCTTCCGTTGCGGCTTCCTGGGCACGCTTCATATGGAAATCGTTAGGGAGCGGCTCAGGCGAGAGTATGGGCTCGATCTGCTGGCCACTGCCCCCAGCGTCGAATACCAGGTCACCAAAGACGATGGCATTGAGATCACGGTATCTAACCCCTCAAAGATGCCCCCCAGCGGGGAGATCGCGGAGTTGCGGGAGCCATGGATGTCCGTTAGCATCATTACCCCTGTCAGGTATATCGGCAGCGTGATGGAACTATTGAAAGAAAGGCGAGGTGATTATCGGGGGATGGAGTATTTCGTGAAGGAGGTGTCGCAGCCTCAGAACGCTGGTGCCGCTCACCGGGTGCTGCTGCAGTACGATGTCCCCCTTGCTGAGATCATCATCGATTTCTATGACCAGCTTAAGTCGCGTACACAGGGCTACGCCTCCATGGACTATATATTCGCCGCCTATCTGCCAGCGAAGCTGGTCAAGCTGGAGATATTAGTGAACAACCAGCCTGTCGATGCCTTTTCACTTATCGTACCGCAGGAGCGGGCCTACCGGCAGGGGAGGGAACTGGTACATAAATTGCGCAAGCTGATCCCCAGGCAGAATTTCGAGGTCGCTATTCAGGCAGCCATCGGGCAGAAGGTCATCGTCAGGGAGAATATAAAGGCCTACCGCAAGGACGTGATCGCCAAGTGCTACGGGGGCGATATCACCAGAAAGCGCAAGCTCCTAGAGAAGCAATCTGCGGGTAAGAAGCGCATGAAGATGGTGGGTCGGGTGGAGGTCCCCCCTGAAGCCTTCGTAGAGGTGCTGAAGCTTTAGCCCCCGGATTCTTCGAAAAACTTCTTCAGATATTCCCTGAAATCGGCGCCTATTCCGGGGTGGCGTATGCCCAGTGACACCGAGGCCTTAAGTAAGCCCAATGGCTTGCCGGCATCGTAATATGTTCCGTCAAAAGCATAGCCATAGATCGCCTGCTGCTTGAGAAGTAGCGCCAGGCCATCGGTGAGCTGAATCTCCCCCCCCGTGCCCGGTGGGGTGACACTCAGCGCTGCGAAGATCTCAGGGGTCAGAATATATCTGCCCAGTATTGCCAGGTCCGATGGCGCTTCCTCGGGCGCGGGCTTTTCTACCATATCCAGGATCCGATATACCCGCTCCGACACTTGCTGTGGCTTAACCATGCCGTATCTTCTGGTATCCTCCTTTGCCACCCGCCGGAGGGCGATCACGCTCCCCTGATGTTGCCGATATACCTCCAGCATCTGCTTCATGAGGGGAGGCTCGGCATCGAATATGTCATCGGGCAAGAAAACGGCAAATGGCTCATCGCCCACAAGCTCTCTGGTGGCAAGGATGGCATGCCCCAACCCCCGCGGCTCCGCTTGCCTGACGAAGCGAATATTGGCCAGCGCGGCGATGCGCCGCACCTCTTCCAACAGCTCAATTTCCCCCTTTTGCTGAAGCATGGATTCCAGCTCAACGTTCCGCTCAAAGTAGTCCTCAATCGCGCTTTTCCCTGAGGAGGTTACAATGATGATCTGCTTTATGCCCGAGGCCACAGCCTCCTCCACGACGTGCTGGATCATGGGCTTATCCGCCAGGGGGAGCATCTCCTTAGGGATGGCTTTGGTTGTCGGCAGAAACCTTGTTCCCCAACCGCCCGCCGGCATTACCGCCTTACGGATCTCAATCACCCTCTCATTCTACATGAAGCCCTCCCTTATAGGCAAGGTTTCGAGGAGGCTTGACAACGAACTATGTGTGAGCTAGTATCTCAGCGAGGTCGTGCTAGGCGGGGAGCTAGCGGTGCCCTGTACCCGCAATCCGCTATAGCGGGGCGGAACTCCCTCTCGAGGTCTTGAGCCTTTTGGGACTGCCTCTTTTAAGTGGCGTTGAAGGCTGGGTCTTGCGCGGCAGAAGGCTATGAACCCCGTCAGGTCCGGAAGGAAGCAGCGGTAAATAGCGGCTTCTGGGTGCCGCAGGGTTGCCTGGTCAGAGCTGGCTGACAGGGGTAAGCCAGGGGGCGGGGTCGACAGCGGGTGCACGGCCTTTTTTCATCTTTTCGTCCAATTTTCATTCAATAATGGTGGCGATTTTCTGGAGCAAGTGCATAGGCGATAAAGATGAAAAAGCGTTCCATGAACCACGCCCCATAAAGGGCGAAAAAAAGGATAGCGGGTTGCTCCTCAATCAAACCAAGAGGGAACTTCGTCGTCTCGACCTTCGAGCCAAAAAGGGGCTGGGACAGCATTTCCTGGTCGATGAGCGGGTACTCAGGAGGCTGATCTCGGCAGCAGAGCTCACCCCCAGCGATACCGTGGTTGAGGTGGGACCCGGCTTGGGTATATTGACCAGGGAGCTGGCGAAGGGGGCAGGCCGGGTTATCGCCATCGAGATCGATACCAGGATGGCTGCCGCCCTCCGGGAAACTTTCGCCCTTTGGTCCAATGTCACCATAATCAATACCGATGTCCTAGAGCGTGACCCGGCATCATTGTTAGGTGTTGAAACCCACTATAAGGTGATAGGCACCCTCCCTTACTATATCGCCACCGCGGTGCTGCGCCATTTTTTAGAGGCCCAGATTAAGCCTCATTCTATAGTAGTCACCCTGCAAAAGGAGGTAGCTCAGGCGATAGTGGCCCCGCCTGGCAAGATGAGCTTACTTAGCGTGAGCGTGCGACTTTACGGCAAGCCCGCCATCGTGGACTACATACCGGCGCAGAGCTTCCACCCCCAGCCAAAGGTGGACTCCGCCATTGTGCGCATCGACCTATACCAGAGCCCCTGTGTAGCAGTGGCGGATGAAGCCAAATTCTTCAGTGTGGTGCGCGCCGGTTTTTCAGCGCCCCGCAAGCAACTGCGCAATTCCCTGGCGCTGGGTCTTGAGATGACGCCGGGGGAGGCCGCAGCCCTGCTGGAGGAAGCGGGGATAAGCCACAAGCGGCGCGCTGAGACGCTAAGCCTTGAGGAGTGGGCCAGGGTTCACCGGGTGTTTTTTCAAACTTAACTACGGCCTTATTAGGGGAGACGCCATAGATCAATTCAGAGTCGCTCTGTCTGAAGAGACGTTCAAGAAGTGCGAAAAAAGCGATGCTAACCGTATCTGCCTATGCAAAGGTCAACCTGACCCTTGAGGTGCTGGGTAGACGTGCCGATGGCTACCACGAGGTTGCCACCGTCCTCCAGGAGATCGACCTCAAAGATACGCTTTCCTTCAAGTCTTTCACAAAACATCGTAGGATAACCCTGGATTGCCGCCACCCCGAATTGGAATTATCCCAACCCCCCGAAAAGTTTAATAAAACCGCTGTCCCTGCGGAGTCGGCTGAGGAGAAGCGAGCAACACCCAAAAAGTATAAAAAATCCTCAAACATGGTACTGGAGGCGGCGAAGCTGCTTCAGGAAGTGGCTGGCTCGCGGCAGGGGGCAGCGATCTCCATTGAAAAGGCCATTCCGATCGCCGCAGGACTGGGGGGTGGTGCCAGCGATGCCGCGGCGACCCTACAAGCCCTCAATGAGCTTTGGGGATTGGGCCTGTCGCTGGATCAACTGCTGCGGTTGGCATCGAGGCTCGGCTCCGATACCGCCTTCTTTCTCTACGGAGGCACTGCCCTCGGGGAAGGGCGCGGCGAGCGGGTTAGCCCGCTACCCCCTTTTCCCCCTTCATGGGTAGTGCTCTTCAGGCCACCCGTTGCTGTTCCTTCAAGCAAAACTGAGCGCCTCTATGCCTCCCTGGATCCATCCCACTTTAGTGAGGGGCAATTCACCAGGAGAATGGTTGCGTTACTTCATCAGGGAGGTGAGCCCCCTCCGTCCTCCTTTTACAACACCTTCGAGAGGATTGCCTTCACCGCCTATGCCGGACTGGAGGGGTATTGGCGGCGTTTTTGCGCGCTGGGCGCCGATAGTGTTCACCTCGCCGGCTCGGGCCCCACCCTTTTCACCATGGTTCGGGGTAAGGCTCAAGGAGAGGAGCTATATCGCTCCCTCAGAAGGGAGGGGCTGGAGGCTTATCTTGTTCAGACCATGGCGCGGCGTTAGCACTCCTTTGACCAGCCTAGTTCGTCGCATCTCCCGGCTAATGGAGCTGAGTGGGACGAAGAGGTGGCTGCTGCTAGCGGTTATCGCTGTCTCGATCGCTCTCCTCTGCTATGCCATCTTTCGCCTCACGCCATATTTTGAAGGGTTTGAGCAGTACGGCTATCTTGGCGCCTTCCTGATAGCATTTATCTCCAGTATCACTATATTTTTTCCAATACCTGGTATCGTCGTAATACTAGCCATCGCAGCTAACCCTGCCTTCAACTGGTCTCTGGTAGCACTGGCAGCGGGAATTGGTGGGGCATTGGGGGAGTTTACCGCATACCTTGCCGGTTACGGTGGAGCGGTGGTCATCGCTCCCCAGCAATCAAGGTGGTATAAAAGGGCGGAGAACTGGATGAGGCGCTACGGGAGTGCGACCATATTTATCTTCTCCCTCACCTGGCTTCCCTTCGACGTCGTGGGCATTGCCGCCGGAGCACTGCGGTTCCCCTTCTGGAAATTCCTGCTGGCTACCCTGGCAGGGCGCTTGCCGCGGACGTTTCTCGAGTGCTATTTGGCTTATTTGGGATGGGAAGTATTAGGCGGGCTGGTGTGGTGGATCTGGGTTATCATTAGTGTTGGTGTTACTGTTACTATCGGGGGCATCATAATAATATGGCGGCGCCAGCGGGCACGAAAATAATTTGCATGGTATTATAGACCGATATGGAGCATACCATATCAAAGGCGATGCTACATCGTTCCCTTAGAAGGGATGGATGGGAGTCTTATCTTGTTCCGACCACGGCTTAGCGTTAACACACTTTTAACTAGCTTAGTTCGTCGCATATCCCAGCCAAGGGAGCTAAGCGGGAGGACGAGATGGCTGCTGGGAGCTGCGATGGTTATCTCGGTAGTAGCCCTTTGCTATGCCATCATTCGCCTCTGGCCACATTTGGAAGGGTTTAAGCAGTATGGCTATCTCGGCGCCTTCCTGGTGGCATTTATAACCAGCACCACTATTATGTTCCCCTTACCCGGTTTCGCCATCATCGGGGTCATCGCCGCCACTCCTGCCTTGAACTGGGCTACGGTGGCGCTGGTAGCGACTATCGGTGGAGGGCTGGGGGAATTTACCGCATACCTTGCCGGTTATGGTGGAGCAGCAATCATCACTCCCGAGCAGTCAAAGTGGTATAAAATGGCGGAGGGTTGGATGAGGCGCTACGGGACTGCGACCATATTTCTCTTCTCCCTTACCCCGCTTCCTTTTGACGTCGTGGGCATCGCCGCTGGAGCATTGCGGTTTCCCTTCTGGAAATTCATTCTGGCGACCATTGCTGGACGCCTGCCAAAGACGCTCATTGGGTGCTATCTTGCTTATTTGGGGTGGGTAATATTACAACCTTATTGGTACTTGTGGAGCGAGATGGCGTGGTGGACCTGGGTTATCATCGGTGTTTGTATCGCGGTTATTATCGGGGGCAGCTTAATAATAATATGGCGGCGCTGGCAGGCATGGAAATGATTTGCACGGTGGTATAGGTCGATATATGACATGGCATTGCTAGAACCAAAGCGAAGCTGGCAGGATAGATTGGATGGATGAGACCTTTGTCTCCCTTGACCTGGAGACCACAGGGCTGGACCCGTTACGCGATGAGATTATTGAGATCGGGGCGGTCAAGTTTCGTGGTAATGAGGTGATGGACAACTTTCACACCATGGTGAAGCCCTATCGCCCGTTGCCCTATCGCATCCAAATACTCACCGGCCTCACCCCCCGAGATGTAGAAGCCGCCCCACCGCTTGTGGTGGTTCTCGGCACCCTGGTCTCCTTCCTCGGCAACCATCCCATTATTGGGCAGAACGCCGCCTTCGATCTCAGCTTTCTTTCCCAAAAGGGGGTAAGCCTAGAAAACAGAATCTATGATACCTTGGAGCTAGCCACCATCCTGTTGCCGACACTTTCCGATTACCGCCTCTCTACGCTAGCCGAGGAGCTTGGCATTTCCTCCCCCATTCACCACCGCGCCCTTCCCGACGCGACAACGGCCAAGGATGTATTTCTGGCACTCCTCGATAAAGCCCGGGCTCTGGACACCTCTATCATTGCTGAACTCGATCGGCTGAGTGAGGGGATTGATTGGCCGCCAGCTCACCTCTTTCGCCAGATAGCAGGGGAAAAGCTGGGGGATGTCTTTTCCGCTACGGGTGAATTGGCACTCAATGTCCTTGGTCAGGCGCGCGAAAAAGAGGAGCGCCTTACCCCGCTAACCGAGAGAAAGCCTTTGGACCTGGAGGAGCTTACTCGAATACTGGGGAGTGAAGGCATAGTGGCGCGGGCCCTCCACCAATTCGAGCATCGCCCGGAGCAGGTGGCGATGATGCAGGCGGTGGCAGGGGCGCTGAATAAAGGTGAGCGCCTGATCGTGGAGGCGGGCACGGGAACGGGTAAGTCCATCGCCTACCTCCTGCCAGTCATCTTCTTCGCCCTGGATAATGGCGTTCCTGTGGTCATCTCCACAAACACCATAAACCTCCAGGAGCAACTGATGAGCAAGGACATCCCCGACCTGGCAAGGGCGCTGGAACAAGGATCCCTCCGCTATACGCAGCTTAAAGGGCGAAATAACTACCTCTGTCTCCGGCGCTGGAATTTGCTAAGAAGGGGCCAGGCCCTCTCCTTAGAGGAGGCCCGGCTTATGTTGCGCACCCTGGTTTGGCTGGCAGCCACCCCGACCGGGGATCGGGCGGAACTCAGCCTCAAAGGAGATGAACTCCCCATCTGGAATCGGGTCTGTGCCCAGGCAGAGAGCTGCCTTGGAGTCCAGTGCCCCTATCAGAGGCGAGGGCATTGCTTCCTCTATCGGGCGAGGAGGAAGGCGGAGGGGGCTCATCTTATCATTGCGAATCACGCCCTGCTACTCTCCGAGATCGCCAGCGGGAGCAATGTCCTGCCCGAATATAGCCATCTTATCATCGATGAGGCGCACCATCTTGAGGAGGAGGCTACGGAGCAATGGGGCTTTGAGGTGAGGGAGCGCGACCTGGGTGGCTATCTAAACCTATTGAGCGAAAAAAGCGAGGGGGTGGTGGGGGAGCATTATGCTGGGCTTCTTTTCGAGCTGGGCGGTCACTTCAGAGGGAGCTCCCTTTCGCCGTCTCGCCAAAAGGAGATAGAGGAGTTAGCTCAAAGCATTCATCGCATTGTCGAACACGGCCGAGACCGCGTACTTGAGTTCTTCGATGCCCTCTGGCGTTTCCTGGAGGCTCATGCGGAGGATCAGGGGGAGTATGAACATCGGCTGCGCCTTACTAGGGCGGTGCGCCGCCAGCCTGTGTGGCAGAAGGTGGCACTCGCCGCGGAGAACCTGAGCCTGGCGCTGGGGGAGATCGATTCCGGGCTGAATCGCCTTTATGCCATGCTTGAGCCTTTATCCGATGTTCTGGACCATGAAAACCTGATGGTTGAGCTTTCGTCCTTAATCTATCGCGGCAACGAGCTGCGCCAGCGGATAAACTCCGCAGTCTATCAACAGGGAGACGGGGAGAGCGAAAAAAACGAAAGGATCTACTGGCTCTCTTCAAGAGACGGCACCCTTACCTTATGCGCAGCGCCGCTTCATGTGGGGCCGGTTCTGGAGGAGGATCTCTTCTCGCGGAAGGAATGCGTAGTGCTCACCAGCGCCACGTTAAGCACCGAGGGCCACTTCGGGTATATCAAGGGACGGCTGGGGCTTGAAGACGCCAGCGAGCTCCTTCTGGGCTCCTCCTTCGATTACATGGGCGCGGCGCTGGTCTATATCCCGGATGACATTCCGGAGCCGGGCAAGCCGGGCTATCAGCCAGCTGTGGCGCAGGTTTTAATCGACCTGTGCCGTGCCACCGGGGGAAGAACCCTTGCTCTTTTCACCTCCCATGCAGCGCTCCGGGCAAGCGATGAGGCAATCCGTGCACCGCTCCAGGGGGAGGACATCCTTGTTCTGGGACAGGGGCTCGATGGCTCACCCCGGCAGCTTCTCCAGGCTTTCAAAGCCAATCCCCGAGCCGTGCTCCTGGGCACCGCGAGCCTCTGGGAGGGCATCGATGTGGTGGGCGAGACGCTCAGCGTGCTGGTGATGGCGAGGCTTCCATTCAGCGTGCCCACCGACCCGGTGTTTGTAGCCCGCTCCGAGCTTTTCGATAACCCCTTCAATGAATATGCCCTGCCCCAGGCAGTTCTAAGGTTCAAGCAGGGCTTCGGACGCCTGATCCGCACCAAGAGCGACCGAGGGGC
>SOIC01000108.1 GCA_004377275.1 Dehalococcoidia bacterium | reverse complement strand
CAGCAGCTTGGTCAAGCCTTCTTCTTCAATAACACAGGCACCAGGATAACCGTTCCTTAACCAGATGGCACGTTCCATTAAGCTGTTACTATGGACACCAAATCTATATATCGAGCCACTGAGATCGCTTCTCTGGTAATGGCACCGGCGACGAGGTTCCTCTACTGAAACAAAGGGAGAAGGGTAGAATGAAAGCCCAAATCTTAAAGGAGATCACTCCAGTTGAGAATCGGCCTCTGGAATTGGTATATTTACCAGCTCCTCAGCCGAGATCAAAAGAGATTCTGGTGAGGATTTCGGCCTGCGGGGTTTGCCACACCGAACTGGACGAAATTGAAGGAAGGCTTCAGCCAAAACTTCCGATGATTTTGGGTCATGAAATTATTGGCAAAGTTGAAAGCTTAGGTTCGCGAGTGACAAAGTTTCAAGTCGGAGATAGAGTAGGTATTGCTTGGATATACTCTGCCTGTGGAAAATGCCATTTCTGCAAAGAAGGCAACGAAAACTTATGCTATGAGTTTCAAGGCACTGGGTTGCAGGCCAATGGTGGATATGCCGAATACACCGTGGTCTCAGAAGATTTCGCTTACTCGATTCCAGACAGGTTCACTGATTCCCAAGCAGCTCCTCTTTTGTGCGCCGGAGCGATCGGGTTTCGCGATTTAAGGCTTTCAGGGATTAAGCCGGGGCAGAGTTTGGGGCTTTTCGGATTTGGGGCCTCGGCTCACATCGTGATTCAGCTGGCCAAATATTGGGGTTGCGGAATTTTCGTCTTCACCAGAAGCGAAGAGCATCGCAACCTGGCTAAAAAATTGGGAGCAGCTTGGACCGGTAGAGCAGAAGATGATCCCCCTCAAAGACTCACCTGCGTAATAGATTTCACTCCGGTGGGAGAGACAGTACCTAACGCTCTGAGAGTCCTGGAAAAAGGGGGAAGATTGGTGATGGCGGTGATTCGAAAGCGGAGCCCAATCCCACCTTTAGACTATGCTCGGTTGCTATGGGATGAAAAAGAAATAAAGAGTGTGGCGAACATCACAAGAAAGGATGTTCAAGATTTCCTTCCTCTGGCTGCTGAGATTCCGATCATCCCTGAGGTTAGAGAGTTCGGATTGGAGGAGGCAAACGAAGCCCTACTTTTGCTAAAGCAAGGTAAGATCCAGGGAGCTGCAGTTTTGAGAATAGACTAGCAGGTGAGGCCTTCCTCTTCAACAACACGGGCAACAGCATAACCGTTACATAATAAGCTCCATTTGCCTTTTGTGCCCGGATGGTAGTATAATGGCGATTTAGGGGGTGAGGAATGTCCCTGGCGGAATTACGCGATCTATTTATTATCATCTTTGCCGTACTGGGCATCGGGGTCACTATATTCTTTGCCATTATCACATTCCTGATCTTCCGCAGAATTCGGGCCACCCTCGATTCGGGGAAGGCGATCGCAGGGAATATTAGGAGCATCACCACCGCGGTGTCCCAGGACGTAGTCAAGCCACTGGCCAGCATCGCAGGCGTGGTGCAAGGGATCGCTAAGGTTTTAGACTTCATCTCTGACAGGAGAAAGGAGGGGAGGAAAGGTGGCCGAGGAGAATAGGGGGCACGGCTTTCTAACCGGGCTCATCATCGGAGGAGTCATTGGCGCGGCACTCACTTTCTGGCTTGTGGAGCGGATGGGCCAGCAGGGGCGGCGGGGTGTGGGTGTCGGTAGCAAGGCAGGTGAGCTTGCCAGTTATATTAAGGATGAGGTTTTCGGCAGAGTAAGGGAGTTAATCAGGCGGACTATCGAGGAGGGAAGCGAGACTGCTCGCAAGACCCGCTCTGACCTTGAAGAGAGGTTAACGAAGGAAAGCGAAGAATAGCTTAACGGTTCAGGGCGAAACAGCGAAGCAGGGAGGCAAGGCCTCCCTGCTTATTTTACCCCATATCTTGGGTAGGAGCCAAAGACCTTAAACAGGGAGGTCTTCTCGCGCACCATTTGCAGGGCCTCGCTGACCGAGGGGTCATCGTGATGACCCTCCAGGTCGATAAGGAAGATATACCTCCCCAAACTCTCCTTAGAGGGGCGGGATTCCACCTTTGCCAGGTTGATATTTCGCTGGGCGAACTCTTGAAGCACCTCACAGAGCACCCCGGGACGATCATCTGCGAAGGAGAAACAGAGGGATGTCTTGTCCAAGCCCGTTGGGGGGTGATCTGTCGAGGCGAGGATCACAAAGCGGGTGACATTGGCGGCCTGATCCTGAATCCCTTTAGCTAGGGTCTCCGCGCCATAAAGCTCGGCTGCTCTACTGGTGCCGATGGCGGCAGCCGGGTGGGGCGAGGCTATCATCTCCTCCACTGCGGCGGCGGTGGAGAGGGCGGCCACCACCTCCACCCTGGGAAAGCAGCGCTCGATGAATTGGCGGCATTGCGCCAGTGCCTGGGGATGGGAGTAGAGCACCTTCACCTCGCTTGCCTCGGTCCCTGGCTTGACCAGGAGGTAGTGCTCAATGGGCAGCACCAGCTCCTTTTTAATGAGCACCCCCGACTCGTGGATCAAGAGATCAAGGGTATCGGTGACCGATCCCTCGATGCTGTTCTCGATGGCCACCACCCCCTCCTCCGCCATCCCCGAAGCGACAGCGACCGCCACCGCAGGGATGCTGGGGAAGGGGATGAACTGGGCGGTTTTATCGTAAAGAAGCGCCGCCTCCTCGGTGAAGGTTCCCGGCGGCCCAAGATATGCAATCCTCTTTGCCATACCTACTCTGTGAGCGCTGCCCTCAGCGCCCCTTCCACTTCTGGCCTGGTTACCGCAACCACCTGAGCATCTGCCTCTAAAATGGTATCGCCCGTTGGTACCTGGGCTCCCCGTCTCCCGATCATGAGGCAGACCACGCTATCAGGAGGTAAAACGATCTGCCTCATCCGTTTACCTACCACTGAGGAATCTGGGGGGATCTTCACCTCAACGATCTCCAAAGCTCCCCCCTTCAGAGTGAGGAGATGCACCAGTGGGTGAGTGGGCACCTCCTCCTCGATATGCTCCAGGATGAGATTGGTGCTGCTTACCGTGACATCGATGCCCAATTTTTTAAACAGCGCTTCATTTTTGGGGTTATTGATCCGCGCGATGGTGCGTGGCACCTTGAACTTTTGCTTTGCCACCTGGCAGGCGACCAGATTATCCTCATCCTCGTCGGTCACCGCAAT
>SOIC01000093.1 GCA_004377275.1 Dehalococcoidia bacterium | reverse complement strand
CCGAAAGTCAAAATGTATACGTGGACCATATTCAGGTAAGAGTTTACTATAGCTGCACACCTACTCCTACACCTACACCTACACCTACACCCACACCTAGCTACTATGAATACTGTTTAAAGGAGCCCGTTAACGGCTACCGCGTTTGTGTCTCAATTGCTCCCCCAGCAAACCCTCTTTTTACAACAACAAAAACCTATGATTTCAGCAATGCTCTGCTAGGGAGTAAGGCGTGGTATGTAGATTCCGATGAGATACCGCCTGAGATTCCGCCTAACCAGATCATAGAACTCACAGATGATGAAAAGGCTCTGATTAGTGCCTCGGATGACCAGCGTTATACCTCACCAGACCCTGGTAGCAATGATGAAGCCTCTATCCGCTGTGAGTTTGCCATCGACCAAGACATAAACCCAGGCTCCATTACCGAGATAAAGATGGTGTGGGAGGGTTATCCTGGGACGGATTACGATGTAACGCTTTGGGCTTGGAACCACGTCACCGAAAGCTGGAACAACAAGGCAACCGAGTATCGCACTAGCGGAGAGGATACACCACCAATAGAGGCGGTTATTTCCTCAGACATTACCGACTATATTACTGAGGATGGGCACTTCATTTTTTGCGCCCAAAATAGATATAGCTCTGACTCCTGGGGATATGATGTGAGGAGGACCATAACTACTGACCATGTCAAAATTGTGATTACCCATAAACCACCCGATCTTTATCTTGACATGGGCCTTGTCTTCTGGATGCAAGACATACCGCCCGGAGAAAGCAGAAGTTGCAGCTTTGAATTCGATGTGCTTGTAGGAATGGACGTAGAGATTAATTGGGTCCTCATCCCCGATGACGTCGCTCAATATAGTAACTGGAAGCTATCGATTGAGAAGGATGGCGACCTTGTTGACCCTCCAGGGGAAGTGACCGGCACAGGCAGTCCAGCGGTTTTGGAGGCCTCCGGTCTCAGTGCTGGCCGCTACAAGGCTAATTTCTGGGTTCAAAATAATCATGGAAGTAAGTCTTTATACACCATGCCCTTTAGTAGCAGTAGAGCCGGTTCCCCTGATTATACCTGGTTAAGGATAGCACCTGGCTATCAGGAGTACATCATCACCTCTGTGTCAATAGATGAGGACGGCACAGAGATGGTCAAGATAACCTGCTACGCCCTTCGCAGCCCAGGGCCATCGGGATGGTGGAAGAAGCAGGCTATAGAGATACTTACCTGGCGGATCGAGTAGCATTAGGGCACCCCCTATGATCACTCTCAGATAGATCGGTGACACCGCACCACGCGTATTCTGCGAAAGATCGCAAATGTTGCGTCATTAGCACTCCCTGGTAGGCTACAAACCTATCGAGGTCTTCCCGCCTCAACCTTCTGTCGCCGTAAAACAGAACACGGTAGGCCTTCAGCTGACCGCGATCGCTCCAGCGCCTAGCCTTGTTTGTGTGTGAACGCTAAGCAGGCTGCGGCCCCACCGACACCGAGAAGTCCATCCGCAATGCCGCTCTCGCTCATGAACATATATCAGCAGTATGAAAAAGCGAAATTATGGGGATATTCACAAAAATATGTGAGATAAGGGAAGATATGTTAGCTTTCGGCAAGTTGACCCGAATACTTCGGTATGCGAAAATTGTATCGAGGCAATAATATCAACGTGCCCATATCCCAAATTGAAAAATGGATTCTAAAACGGTATTGTGGAATTGGAGGAAGACATGGCTAAATTAAGACGAACGATGAAGAACCTGGGAGTAGTCTTAGTATTATTGGCGCTGATTCTGCCAGCAGGTCTGGCAGCGCTCGCGGGGCCTGCTAATGCCGATGATCCAAATGTCTCGGTCGATAAGACCGCTCAGGCCGTAGATGGCTGCCGAAGGTACGAGGTTACTCTGACCATCACGGGAACCCCCCCCCCGAAGCCGATTGATGTAATCCTGGTGATTGACGAATCCGGGAGCATGGGTTATGGCAGTGCCCCCACCTCGATGGATTACGCCCAGGCCGCGGCTAATGCCTTCGCGGCTAGTATCCTGGCGGATCCGAACAATAGGATTGGGATCGTCAGCTACAGCAGCTCGGCATCCCTCGAGCAGGCGTTGACCAACAATCTGGTAGCTGTGCAAACGGCCATAAATAACTTGAGCCCGTCGGGTTATACAAACATAGAGGCTGGCTTCGATACAGCGGGTAGCCACATGGCCAGTTCCCCTCCCACCGGTGGCAGGCCCGAGGCTGCCAGGGCCATCGTGCTTCTCAGCGATGGCGTGGCCAACCGAGGGCCAGAGAGCTGCACCACATGGCCCACTGCCCACAACGCTTGCACCATTGCAGCATACCAGGCAGGGCAGTCCGCTCAGTCGGAGGCCGTGGTCTTCACTGTTGGCCTTCTCGGCTATGTTCACGATAATGAATCAGCTTCTGAATGGGTAGCTGCTGATACGCTCTTGCAAGCTCAAAACGGCGGGTACTTCTGGACCTATTCGGGAGCTGACCTTACGGACATCTACAACATCATCGCTGGCCAGCTCAACCCCGCGGCTACGAATGTGACAGTCGAGGATCAGATCGCGGCACAGTTTTCATTCTATGGACCCAGCCCCCTGGCCCCGGACAAGGGCACCGCTTCCTACAACCCCGGTGATCACACGATTACCTGGACCTTTGACACTTTGGGTGACGAAACGGTGACACTAACCTATCAAGTCACAGCCAATGCTGGCTCGTCGGGCACGCTTCCAGTCAACGACCACGCAACAATGACCTACACCGACGCGGATGGTGTCCCCGGCCAGTCCCTGTCTTTCCCGAATCCCACTGTAGTCGTGCCGGATGACCTTTCGGCCAATGCTGGTACCGACACCGGGTTCTGTGCTGGCGGGAGCGTGCAGTTGAGCGGTTCAGCTAGTGGCGGTACACCACCTTATACCTACGACTGGACGGGTCCTGAGAATTATCCAAATACCCAGAATCCGACGGTCAGCACGACGGGGACTTATACCCTGACTGTAACCGATGCTGATGAATGTACCGGTTCTGATACCACAACGGTGGTAGTGAAACCTTGTCCTACGCCTACGCCTACGCCTACGCCTACGCCTACGCCTCCACCTCCACTGTGCTCACCTGAAATACAGCTAGCAGTGCTCCTGGATGGGTCCAGCACCATGAACAGCACGGAGTGGC
>SOIC01000089.1 GCA_004377275.1 Dehalococcoidia bacterium | reverse complement strand
ACCACGGCCATGAGGACAAAAGAGAGGAGGAAGATAGCTTCGGTGGCGATGATCACCCGGCGGTGCTCGGAGAGGAAGCTGACTATTTGGTGACGGCGGCGTATGAGGATAAAAATGGAGCCCATGGCAAGCAGGGCGATGATCAGGATGATGGCCCATCGGGTGTTGGGCAGGATGTGGGCGGAGGCGGCAAGCCAGAGAAGGAAGGAGATGATCAGGATGGAAAGCACCTTTCCGAAGGCGTATCCCCTATCGGGCAGGCGCTTGAAGAGGACGAAGGTGGCAGGCAGGGCAATGAGGCTTAGAAGCTCTACTGTGACAAACCAGATAAATGCATCGATCAAGAGGATAGCGCCTCAACGAAGGTTTGGGCATCGAAAGGGGCGAGGTCGTCTAGGGTCTCGCCGATGCCAATAAAGAGGATGGGTATCTTTAGCTCATCGCAGATCGCAAGTACAATCCCCCCTTTGGCAGTGCCATCGAGCTTGGCCAAGAACACTCCGGTAACGTTCACTGCCTCGGTGAAATATCTGGCCTGTGTCAGGCCATTCTGACCTGTGGTGGCATCAAGGACCAGGAGCACCTCATGCGGCGCCCGAGGGTCCTTTCTTGAGACCACCCGCCTGATCTTTACAAGCTCCTCCATCAGGTTGAACTTGGTATGGATTCGTCCCGCCGTGTCGATGATCACCACATCCGCATGGCGAGCCCTTGCTGCCTCCAGGCTATCGAAGACCACTGCCCCGGGATCGGCACCAGGCTGATGGCAAATGACCTCGGCGCCCACACGTTGCCCCAATATCTTGAGCTGGTCGATGGCCGCTGCCCTGAAGGTATCGGCGGCGGCGATGATCACCCTTTTCCCTTGCCCCTTAAAGGAGTGGGCGAGCTTCGCAATCGAGAGGGTCTTTCCTGTGCCATTCACCCCGACCACCAGTATCACCCTTGGTCCCGATAAAGCTAGGTCAAGGGGCGGGGACGCCTCTCCGGAGGTATCCATCCTCAGCATCGTCACTATCTCATCTTTCAAGACAGAGTATATGTGGGGACCATCCTTAAGCCTCTCTCTGCCTGCCCTCTCCCTCACCCGCGCGATGAGCTTAGTGGTGGTGCTCACTCCCACATCGGCGGTAATTAAAAGCTCCTCAAGCTCGTCCCACAGCGCCTCCTCCACAGTGGCGCGCTCGAAGAGATGCACCACCCTGCTGAACCAGCCTTCCCTGCTTCTTTTTACCCCTTTTTCGAACCTTTCCACCAGCCTTAAGCCTCGTTAAAGTTCAGCCATAATAGCACGGTAGTAAAGGTGGGTCAACGGGTGCCGGCGGACTGTCGAAGGTTGTGCCTGCTACTTCAAAGCTAACTATGATTAGCTTGCTGAAGCACCAGCTCCCTGTAGGCTGCCATTAGCCTCTTTGTCACCTCCCCAGACTTCCCCGAGCCAATGGGCTTGCCATCCACCTTAGCGATCGGCATAACCTCGACTACTGAGTTGGTCAGGAAGGCCTCATCAGCGCGGAGGAGGTGGGCTAAGGGGATCTCCCCCGCCACCGCCGTAATGCCCAAACCCTGCGCCAGCTCCAAAACCACCTCCCTGGTGATCCCGGGCAGGATGCCGCTCTCCGCTGAGGGGGTAAACAGCCGTCCCTCAACCACCAGAAAGATATTGCTGGTGCTGCACTCGGCAACAAAGCCCTGCTCATTGAGCAGGATGGCCTCTTCTGCTCCCGCTGCGACGGCTTCAGAATGAGCCAGCAGGTTGTCCAAATAACCTATCGACTTGATTCCAGCTAGTGGCGACTGGCTGTTTCGCCTCACGCTCACTACGGCGGCGCTGATGCCATCCTCATAAGCCTGGGGAGACGGTAAGACAAGCTCTTCGGCAACAACTATGATGGTGAGCATGCCTGACGTCGGGGGCGCCAGTCCCCGCTCCCCCTCCCCTGCTAAAACGGTAAGCCTGATGCGGGCGTCCATGAGTTTATTTGCCTCCAGAGTCCTATGGATAGCCTGTCTCAGCGCTGCGGGGTCCAGCGAAGCGTCGAGGCCGAGCCTTTCGGCGGAGCACATCAGCCGGGCCAGGTGTCGGTCGAGGCTAAAGACCCGTCCCCCATAAGAGCGCATCGTCTCAAAGAGACCATAGCCGTATAGTATTCCGCGGTCGAAGGGCGAGATCCCGGCCTCCCCTCGCGGCACCAACTCTCCATTGATATAGATAAGCACTTCCATTGCCTACCCTCTTTCACCCCAACGCGGGCGGGAGAAGCTGAGAAACCTCCTTAAGATGTCGTGGCCCACCCCGGTGAGGATCGATTCGGGGTGAAACTGGACCCCCTCCACCACGAACCTCTTATGGCGCACCCCCATAATCACCCCATCCTCGGTCACCGCCGAGACCTCAAGGTCATGTGGCAAGGATCCCCGCTCTATCGCCAGCGAGTGATAGCGCCCCGCCTCAAAGGGGTTGGTGAGACCTTGGTAAATGATCTTGTCATCGTGGTGAATCAGGGAGGTCTTGCCGTGCATGGGCACCGTGCGCACGATCAACCCACCATAGACATATCCGATGCATTGATGCCCCAGGCAGACCCCCAAAATTGGGACCTTGCCCGCAAACTGGCGCACCACATCGTTGGAGATCCCGGCATCCCGGGGGGTGCCCGGCCCCGGGGAGATAACGATGTGAGAGGGTGCCAGCGCCTCGATCTCCTCCAGGGTAATCTGGTCATTGCGATAGACGACAGGTTCCCACCCCAGCTCACCGAAATACTGAGCCAGGTTATATACGAAGGAGTCATAGTTATCGATGACTAGTATCATTTCCCCTCCGCTCTGGCAACTCTCTCATCCACTTGTTGGCCCCACGAACCTCATACAATAAAACCGTGGCCAGTATTAATTTGCCCCCGTAAAGGGCGAAAATTCCAGCGCCTCGATCAGGGCCCTGGCCTTGTCCAGGGTCTCCTGATACTCAGCCTCGGGATCAGAGTCGGAGACAATGCCGCCTCCTACCTGGAAGAAGGCTTTCCCGTCCTTGATGAGGAAGGTGCGGATCACGATGTTGAGGTCCATCCCGCCATCGAAGCTCAGGTAGCCCAGGGAGCCGGTATAAATGCCCCTCCTGGTGGGCTCCAGCTCATCGATGATCTCCATAGCGCGCACCTTGGGGGCACCGCTGATCGAGCCGCCGGGGAAGGTCGCCTT
>SOIC01000154.1 GCA_004377275.1 Dehalococcoidia bacterium | reverse complement strand
CTCTTCCAGATGCTAATCAGTTCTTCAGCGTACCGCTTTTTTATTTCCAGCCATTGCCTCTCGGTATATGTAGGGGCGGGTGGGCCGAGCTGTTCGCTCTGGGCAACATGCATCCCCGCAGGTGCATAGGAAGGGTCAACCAGACTGTGGCACCAAATAGCAGGGCAGTAGTCCTCTAACGGAGGAAACCTGCCTAGTTTCTGATAGTGGCACTCCCTGGCTATATGTTCTGGGTCAGCGTCCTCCGCCAGCCCGAGCCAGAAGGTCTCGTTTATGTCAGTATTAAAGGCTGCCGCCTCATACTTAGGAGCCTCACGCAAAGCAAAGGAGTACCACATCAAGCACAGGAAGCCGCTTTCCAAAGCCTCCACACGACGCACAGTCCGGTGGTCCAGATGCTCTCTGCCTATCAAATCGAAGCAAAGTTGGGCTGGGTTTAAGGTGCTCACCACCAGCTTCCTGGCTGCAATCCGAGAGCCATCGGCGAGGCGGATGCCTTTGGCGGCTCCATTCTCTATGATGACCTTATCTACCTCACAATGGGTGAAGAACTTGCACCCACTCTGCACCAATATCTGATGGGCAGCATGAGCTATCTGGTGAGTCCCTCCCCGGGCAAAGCTGAGGATCGGTAGCGAGCCTGTCCAACTGAACATCTCTACCCCGACTCCGGGTTCACTGACATCCCTTTGCGTAAGTACGTATCGCATAACGCAGTACTGCAACTCCTTGCTTTCAAAGAGGTCCTTTGCGCAACGCAGATAGCTGGATGCCATGACCAGGGAGTTAGGTTCAAAGTCAGCTTCCACAAGATTTGGGTATAGAGCCATTTGCCGTTCCAGCACCTCAGGGGCTGTACGCATCTCAGGGGGATTGAACAAACCCTCCAGGACCACCCTCTGCAGCTCGTCACTCTGCCATAACTTCCAGAACTTGAGCCACTGTTCGGCGTCCCTCGACGAGAACCGGGCGATTTCCCTGGCAGTCCTCTCCTGCGTTGGATCGTGCTTTTCGCTGTAGATAGTCAGGCAGGTGTTGTTGTTTCTGAAAACGGCACCTTCGACAACAAGATACTGGTCGCATTGGGCACCATACTCCCAGAATTCAGGAAAATCGCGATAGAGCGGCCCGTAGTAGAAAGGGGTGATTATGGTAGCATGGGTATTGTCACGAAAACCTGGCGCAGAGATCTCCTCAGTAGCCAGGCAGCCGCCAACCTCATGTCTCCTTTCAAATATACCAACACTCATGTTGGCATATTTAGTCAGGTACATGGCTAAGAAAAGAGCTTTAGTTCCCCCCCCAACTATCACCGCGTCGAATGTCGCATCAGGCATAATACCTCCTGTAGAAACCCATCATGTGTGGAAGGTTCTAGCGCTAAAGTAGTACAGCAGCTTTCGTGACCCTCCTCACTTTTTGCTTTATACTTTTTATGGTTATCTGCCCACCATACATCCGCCCGCCGCGTGAAAGCCGCCCGCGCAATATCTGTTGGTCAGTATCACCCTAAATTATATCAAGCGTCACCCCTACATCGTAGTGGCAACATCAGCATCAGTGGTTATCACCCCCTCCACCAGCATGTCAGCTATCTCATCGTCGGAAAAACCCAGGATCTCTTTATAGACGTAATCGTTGTGCTGACCCAGACATGGCGCCGGCCTTTTTATATCACAGGGGGTTTGTGAAAGGCGATAAGCCGGGGCATGATAAGAATGGGGACCAATTTCAAGATGGTCAAGCACTCGAAAATGCTGCCGGTGCTTTAGCTGCGGGTCATTAAGCAGGTCTTCACCGGTCTGCACCACCCCAGCCGGCACCCCGGCATCCTGCAACATTGTCATTACCTGCTCCGGGGTGTAATTCTTGGTCCACTTCCCGATAAGCCCGTCCAACTCATCCTCGTTCTCTTTTCGGCAGATGACGCTGTTGAACTTTGGGTCCCCGGCCCAGTCGGGATCACCTATCACGTCACAGAAGCGTTGCCACTCCTTGTCATTGGTTACCGCGATGGCCACCCAGCGGTCAGCGCCGCGGCAGGGATAAACGCCGTGAGGGGACATGTAGCGGTCACGGTTTCCCATGCGGGTGACGGCGTGCTCATTGACCGTGTAGTCCAGCAGATGGGGCGCTATAAAGCTCAGTCCTGCCTCGAACTGTGACTGCTCGATGTACATTCCCTTCCCCGTCTGATGCCGCCGTAAAAGAGCTCCGATTACGGCTATGATTACATACCACGGGGCGATGTAATCGCAGTAGGGGGTGAAGGGCAGGGTCGGCTCGCTGTCCGGCCAGCCGGTGGCAGTGCAAAGGCCGAGTAAAGCGTTGGCGTGGTGCCCAAACCCCTGAAAGCCACTGTGCGGGCCGTATTGTCCCTGCTGGGTGGTGCTAAAGTAGATGACTCCTGGATTTATCTTGCGGCAGCTTTCATAGTCCAGCCCCAACTTGGCCATCGTTCCCACGGCCATGCTGTCAGTGACGATATCAGCCCATGCCACCAGCCTCCTGGCCACCTCCTTGCTCTTGGGGTTATTCAGGTCCAGGCTGATCCCGTATTTGTTGGTGTTGTATGCTGTGTACATAGCGCTGCGGTTGGTGCCGGGCTTGCCATCCTTGAAGGGGCCAGCCGTTCTCAGCGAATCAAGACGTCGATGGCTCTCCACCCGAATCACCGTGGCTCCATGCTCAGCAAGCTCGCGGCCTACCTGAGGGCCAACCGCAGCCCAGGCGAAATCAAACACTTTTATGCCCTCGAATACCTGCCTTGTCATTCTTCTCTCCTACATCCAGAGTTATTCTTAGAGTGTCAAATTATGTTTCGGGCCTTCATAATGGCCATCTGTTCTCTGGAGAATCCCAGCTCCTTTCCGTACACTTCCTCGTTGTGCTCGCCTGCGAGAGGGGCGCGACACTGGATTCTCCAGGGAGCCTTTTCCATCCTCACCGGGGCTCCAGGATAGGCTATGGTTTCCCCCAGCTCTGGGTGGTCTACCTCCTCCCAGAATCCCCTGGCCTGGAGATGGGGGTTCCTGCCTATGTCCTCGGTGATGGCGCAGGGAGCGAGCATGATGCCCCTCTTGATCGCCTCCTCAAACAGCTCATCTTTAGTCTTGTTCATAAGGAACTCGATGATGGCCTTATATTGACGGTCCAATTCCTGCTCTGCTATGGTCGATCCGTCCCACTGCCTAAAGTCATAGCCCTTGAGCTCCAGGGCCATCCCTTCCTCGTTGGCCCAGTCCAATAGAGCCTGGGAGGACTGGATCAGACCAGCGGCGCCACCAAGGTAATAGATCACCACATGCCCGTCCTTGCAGGGAAAGACGAAGCGCAGGAAGAGCAGGCCATGGGGCTCCGGCCTGGGGTTTATGAAGAACTGTCCCGTACCGATGACGTTGACCTTCATCAGATCGTACACTTCGGTAGCGGTCATAGTGCTCAATGCCACCGCCTCCTGCATGGAAACATCGACATGCTGCCCCTCCCCGGTAAGCACACGGTGGTAGTGGGCCACCATCGAGCCCAGGGCGGCGTGGACGCTAGCCTGGAAATAGGCCTGTGGGTCACAGCTCATGCGCACGGGCGGGCGGCCCAATTCGCCCAGAATGCGTACCAGGCCTCCCATGGCACAGCCGACAAGATCGGTGCTCTGGTAGCGAGCATACGGACCAGTCTGGCCAAAGGGAGTTATAGAGGTCACAATTATGCCAGGCTTGGCTTTCTTGAGTTCCGAGTACCCCAGGCCCAGATCATCCATGTAGCCTGGCTGAAAGGACTCTACTACAAAGTCTGCGGTCTCGACCAACCTCTTGAGTATCTCTCTACCGTCAACCGTTTCGATATTCAGAGTGATACCTCTTTTGCTCGTATTCGTGCTGAACCAAAAGAGGCTCTTCTCCGGATGAGGGATGTCCTTGTAGAAGGGGCCAATATTCCGGGAAGAATCACCTCCGGGTTTTTCAACCTTGATTACATCAGCCCCGAAGTCGCCCAGAACCTTCCCGCACAGATGACCTTTTTCATCAGTTAGATCCACAACGCGATAGCCGCCAAGCAGACTATCATGCTCCGTCACCATAGCACCTCCAGGTTTCTTCAGTAAGAGCTAATTTACGCTCCGAGCCAACGCTAATATATACGAGACCTCCAAGTAGAGCCTTGTTTCCTTTGTTCACAGTCCTTAAACCATACGTCCCTTTCAGCTTTTGGCCCCAAAGCTAGCCAAAGGGTCATCACTCCATGTAGGTCTTGATGTATTTCTCCATGGCAGGCGTCGGCTTCCACCATTTCTTCAGGCCCATGTCCTCGGCTACCTTGTTGGCAGCCACGTATCCAGGGCCTCCGGTGACCATGCCTCCGGGATAGGTGGAGGCGCCGCACAGGTACAGCCCCCCTATAGGCGTCTTCGAGCTGGAGCACTCCGTATTGGGACGATTATAGCCCAATTGCATCGGCGTATAGTCACCGTGTTTGATAGCCCCACGACGCATATTAGGGAAACGTATCTCAATGTCCACCGGGGTCTCGGGACTGGTCATGATGATGTTCTCCCGCTTCATGTTGGGTGCCGCCTTTTGCCATTTGTCCAATATGGCTTCCTCCAGTTCCTTATTCCGCTTCTCCCAGCCACCTTCAATATCATAGGGGGCATGCATCTGGAAGAAGGAGACTTCCCCGCCCGGCATCCGAACCAGATGGGGGTCCCAGAAGCTCTCGCAGGTGCTGTGACCGCCGAAATCGCCATCCACCTTGCCCGCCATCACATTGTTCCAGTGGGCCACCACCTGGTCGGTACTGTCGAAACCAAAGACGGTCATGAAGGACTCGTTGACCCAGGGATCATCGCACTGGTACTTCGGCTTCTCCTTAGCCACCAGGTGCAAAGTATAGTAGCTCCACTTATCGTACTTCCAGTTCTCCACAGTTTCCTTCAGCGTCGTTGGCAGACTCTCCTTGCCCACAAGATCGAAGAAGGTAGTGTGCGGGTCCAGGCTGGATATCACCACCTTGCTATTCAGCGTGCGCCCCTCCATCAGCTCCACCCCGGCAACATTGCCGTTCTGCATGTTGATCCTGGTCACCTCAGCGGCCTCCAGGATCGTCCCCTCGGCCCTGACGATCTCCCGCGCCAGGGCACCGGCAAACTTGTGCGACCCTCCGTAGCAGTAACACTTGTTCATGCCCCGCTCCAGAAGCAGAGGCACAAACAAGCCTATCCCCGTTTCCCGGGGGTCCAACCCCCACATGCAAGCGACATATAGCATTAAGGCCCTCACCCGATCGTTCTCGAAGTGGTCCGTCATAATCTCCAACGGGCTGCCCTCATTAAGCTCCAGCAACTCCCGGCCAACCTCAGTGCGCTGCAAAGCTACAATCCAGTCCAAAGAAGGTGTCGGTGGTAAATAGGTAGCTGGCCCTACTATCTCACTGACCATTCGCCTCCAGGTACGCATCAGCTTCCCAAAGGCAACGGCATCCTTGTGCGAGACCTTATGTATGGAATCAGCGGTGTCCTCTACCATGCGGGTCAGCAGCAGAGAGCTGCCATCCTCGAACACCATAGCGGTCTGAAGGTTGGGCTTGATCCATACCAGGGCATGCTTGTCCAGATTGAAGTCCTGCATCACCGGCATATAGTCCACCATCATGTGATAGATGGCATGCATGTTGGAGTAGTAGCAGGGGAAGAGGATCTCCTCTGTAGCCAGCCCTCCTCCAACCTCGTAGCGGCGCTCTACCACCGCCACTTTTGCCCCCGCTTTAGCCAGATAGGCTCCTGTCATCAGGCCGTTAGGCCCAGCTCCTATGATAATTGCATCCCAATCGCTCTCATCAGGAAACTCATCAAATATGTCGCCAGTCAGCATCGGCGTTTGGCGCTTCCTTAGTTCCATCGTACCCTCCTTTCTCTCTATTTATTTGCGAGGTATGGCTGATATCTTGCCTCTCTCCGGTATGTACCACGGTGATGGGTACCACCAGTTGCCGGGCTCGGCGATCCCGTCCTCAATGAGGATATGCATCAGGTTGTAGGGGATAGCCATCAGGCACAACCCACCAGGGTGCCCAGTTGACTGATTGCCAAGGTAAAGCCGGTCGATAGGGGTGCAGTAGCGGGAAAGCTCGGGCAGGGGACGGTTGGTCCACATGTGGTCCTTGCACAGGCGGGCGCCGCTGTAGCCGCCGCCGATGAGACCGGTGTTGCGAAACTCTGACTCCAAAGGGGTGTTTGCCCAATGGTAAACCAGGCTGTCCGAATTGAGGTTCTCCACTACCTGGCTGAAGGCTTCCCGCATATAAGCGTTCCACTTCTCTTTATATTTGTTTATGGCATCAGGACCATCCACATGATATTCCGGTGGGGGAACAAACACATAGAAAGGAGAGACGAGGTAGTGATTGGGGATGGTGCACTGGGGGTCTGTGGAGGGAAATCTGCCGTCAGGGACGGCCATCCAGAACACCCTCTGCGCGGGCATAGTGGGATCGCCTTTATGGCCGTCTACATCGGCTACATGGTCATAGTAGATCTCCCGCGAGTCACAGGGGTAGATTCCACCGGTCATATGGGGCCAGTCCTTGAACTTGGGGCTTAAGCGAAGAGGCTCTCGGGTAAGGAAGTGGGACACGTAGATGCTCCCCCCCTTGAGGCTGATGTCATTTACCTTCTGTAGCAGTCCACGGTCCACATGCTGGGGACCGATTAGCTTGTTGAAGGTTTGCCTGACATCAACGGCGCTGACCACCGCCTTGTCCGCCCAGATGGTCTTTTCACCCCAGGCGGCATTGTCTCTGAGGTGCACCCCCACTGCCTGCCCATTGCGGATGATAATTTCCTCTACAGGGCAGCAGGTGCGCACCACTGCCCCATGGGCTAGGGCGCAGCGCAGGATAGCGTGGAAGTAGTCATGCATCCCACCGCGAGGAGCACTTGCCCCATATAGGGTGACGGCTATGTTGCCACCCATGGCTGGGATAGCCATCCCTTGGTAGTGAGCAGCGGCTCCTGAATACCAGGAAGCAAAGGCTTGCATTACCTTAAAGGGCTCGGTCTCTAAATACTCGTCCATGAGGTCAAACATGGTCATCTGGAGCAGTTCCTCAGTCCATATCTCTGGCGCCCGCTCCTTATATACCTGCATAAAGGGGATGTTCTCCGCCGTCACCTCCACTTCAGGAGGGTGTGGTGGACACCAGAAGGTGGCGCGCAGCAGCTCCTTGGTGAATGTGGGCGAGCCGAGCATGCCGGTTATCTTTGCCCAACCCAACCCGTCCTTGTCGCTGAATGGTACTGCCCCCTCTGTGGTCATAACCGTTTTAATAAGTGGTGTAAATGCCCAGGCGGGTTCCCAGCTCATGCGAAAGCCATACTTCCAAAGCTCTAGCTGCTCCCAGCCTGGGGCTGCTGCTGCGTACATGACTGCGGCGTGGGGATTGATACGCACCCCGGCTATGGGCTCTGTCTGTTCACAGGCTCCCCCAGCCTCTGACCGCTCCTCCAGCACGCAGACGCTTAGTCCGCACTTGGCCAGGTACGCCGCTAGGGCCACACCGTTAGGCCCACCACCTATAATGACAATGTCATATATTTCCTCCGTGCTCTTGCGCATGAACTCCATAGTGATCCTCCTTCCTCTATTTGCGTGGTATGGCTGGTATCTCTTACTAATACTGATACTAGACTCTATGCTCTATTACATTTAGTTCTTATACTAGGTCAGTGCTACAGCTTGGCAGCAAGATCGGACAGCCCCAAGCTGTTCAGCTTTTCCTTCAATGGTCGACCGTTAGCATCCAGACCTCTTGCCTTGTAGTACTCCTTCAACATGAGTTCTACGTTGGGAACCGAGCCCGCAACCGGACCATCAGTGTGAGGAGTCAGAATCCGCTTGGGCATTCGATCGTCTGCAGCGGTGACGCCCATGAGGTTGTTTAGACCTCTAAGCAGCATCCAGATACGCTCGCCGCATTCCATAATCTCGTCGAGGTCGTAGTCAAAGCCGGTGGTAGCCTTCAACGCCTCGGCCAGATCGGTAATAGCCATGGCCATGAGCGCGAATCGGCACATCGTTGCTGAATTGGTCAACATGTCTAGGCTTTCGCATCTAACGTTTAACTCACCTTTGCCCTCATCCGCCTTGGCATCGTAGCCGCCGGTTATACCAACATCTGACCAGGTAATCCAGTTTTGTTCGACGTAGCCTATGGTCGATGCGACGTGACAGGCACCACGGTTGGACGTCATGAAACTCAGGCCATGTCCGTGGGCCCCCCGAGGGTCATACTGAGGTAACTCAAGGCCCTTTATCTCGGCTGTACAGCTTTCAGCATCCTTGCCGATTTTCTTGGCGGCGCTCCGGCTGCCCTCCGCCAGCACATCGCCGAAGCCCTGGCGTTTGGCGATCTTTTCTATCATTGCCAGAACGTCATCCGGATTTCCCCATCTTAACTGGCCACCATCGAGATCCTTAGAGGTAATAATGCCTTTCTCAAAGCACTCCATGGCGAAGGCAATGGTGCCGCCACAACTGATAGTATCTACGCCATATCTATTGGCCGTCTCGCCCATCTTGAGTGTCGCGGCCAGGTCGTCAATCTGGAGTGAGGATCCGAAGGAACCTACGGTTTCATACTGTGGTCCGGGCCCTTCCTCTATTGCGTAGGGACCCTCTGCTACCTTGACCGCTCTCTTGCAGGCAATGGGGCAGGTGAAGCAGGCATGTCGCTTGGTCAGGTACTGTGCAGATATGGCACCTCCACATAGCTTGGGACCATAGAGACTACCATCCCCCACGGTGAAGTGCTTAACTGGCAGGATACCGATAATGGCGTACATCTCAAAAGCCACGGCTGTGCCGGCCTCAGCAATAGCCTGCGACGATACGCTCTCCTTGATCTTTTTCAGAACGGTCTTACGTATTTTGGCATACTCCTCGGGGGAAGCCGGTTCAACTTTACCGGTGCCACGGATGACGACGGCCTTCAGCTTCTTGGAGCCCATCACCGCCCCACCGCCGCAGCGACTGAGAGAACCCCACTCCCCATTCATAATGTTTGCCATCTTCACCAGGTTCTCCCCTGCCGGTCCAATCTCCAGCATGTCAACCTTCGCCCCGTGCCGTTCTTTAAGGATGTCGGTCGTTTGGTAACAGTCCTTGCCCCAAAGGTCGGCGGCGTCTTTGATCTCCACCTTGTCATCCTCAATCACCAGGTAGACAGGCTTGCTTGAGGCACCTGATATCGCGATTCCGTCGTAGCCTGCCTTTTTCATCTCGGCAGCAAAGCTACCTCCAGCCGAGGCCTGCCCCCATATGCCGGTCTGGGGGGATTTGAAGGCTGCCACAACGCGAGAGGATGTGGGAAAGTTAGTCCCTGACAACGGACCAGCCATTAGAAAGAGTACGTTCTTATCGGACAATGGCTCAACATCTGGAGGAACGCGGTCAAAAAACAGTTTGGCCGCCAACCCACTACCCCCGATGAATTTTCGCAGCACATCCTCTTCTATTTTCGTGGTCTTGACGATCCCGGTGCTTAAATTGACATCCAGGATCTTTCCTCTATGGGTTCCCATCTATACCTCCTTTTGCTAGGGAATGCCTGACAAGGTAATATGAGGCACAACTAGCCTTCGGATAGGAGCCACCTTAGGTGTGGGGGGAATATACCATCTCCCCAATGTGTTGTCAAGAAGAAATTGCGGGGGGATCGCGAATCACATTAACGCCGATGATAAGTATTCGCCGGACGTAGTAAAAATGCCTGGTTTTCACCTCTAGGGGCTTGAATTTTTTCGATGAAGAAGGTTGTGCAGGAAAGGCTGGGGCACACAAGATCATGATGCGGTCAAACATGAGTTTCGCCGCCAGACCACTGCCTCCTATGTACTTGCGGAGCGTCTCCTTATCCAGTTCCTTGAGGCGCTTGGCCTGCTCCACCCGCATGCCACCGTACTCTCTACGCCAGCGGTAATAGGTCTGTTCGGTGATACCCAACTTCCTGCTAACTTCGCCTACCGTGGCGCCCTGGCTGAGCAGTACCTCAGCCTCACGTAGCTTGTTGATGATCTGTTCGGGTTTGAATGCCTTTTTGACCATTGGCTGCCCCCCTTTTATTGTGTTTCCAGTCTAACATTAAAACTGGCTCCGTTTTGGGGAGGCAGGTCATCAATAGTTATGGAAGTAGAGCTAGCTATAGTAGCTATTTCAGCTGTAGTAGCTGCACAGGTGTGCGTGCGAGATGTAGTTACAAAATT
>SOIC01000207.1 GCA_004377275.1 Dehalococcoidia bacterium | reverse complement strand
TAGCATATGACACTGACCTCGACCATGCCATAAGCGTGATAAATCGCGTAGGCAAGGGACTCGCTGATGATGAAAACTGGCGTGAGAAAATTATCAGCCCTCCCAAGGTCGAGAGGGTAGATAATCTAGGCGACTCCGGAATAGAGATCAAGATTCTCGGGGATGTTAAACCCATTCAGCAGTGGGCAGTGATGGGAGAGTTGAGGCTTCGCCTCAAGAAGGCCTTTGATGCCGAGGGCATAGAGATACCCTGGCCCCATACCAAAGTGTATTTTGGGAACCCTTTACCAGATTTTCCTAAGAAGGAGGGTTAGTCTCACGAAGCATTCCCAGCCTGCTCCTCTAATAGTCCATTACACCGGTAGCAGTGATTTTCAGTGTAAAATTCCCGATACTGTTGACAACAAATAGTGACCAGTTTATAATGTAAAATACCTAGTATAACGATGTAGTTTTTAGAAACCGAGGATTATCTGGAGCCGATGAATGCTTGGGGGGATTGAAAATTATATGAGCTCCTTAAGGTAGTTCGAGGATAATACTGTATGGACAAACCACACAGGTTGCGTCGCTTGGAAGACCTGGCTCGAGCTATCGCTTATCGTCAAGCCTTAATCAGACACGAGTGTTGGCCCCGCACTAAGCTTGACGAGCTACAGGAGCGCCGGTTAGCTGAGCTTCTTGATTGGGCAACTCAACGGTCTCCTTTTTACCGCGAGCTATGCAACACACTCCGGTTGAGTCAGCCCTATGCTCTCCAGGACTTTCCAATCATGAACAAAAAAACCTACATGGAACACTTCGACGAAATTGTCACTGACCCTCGGTTGCGTCTCTCTCAGCTACAGGAACATATGGCCCACGTTGCCGGGGATGAATACTACCTGGGTGAGTATCGTGTGCTTACTACGGCGGGCAGCTCCGGGCAGAAAACGGTGATAGTATTCAATCGAAGAGAATGGAGTATTCAGGAGGCGGCAAGCATGCGGATCGCAAGTATGATGGGAGTGGTACCCTTCTCAACAAGGCGCCCCAAGATTGTTACCATCGGTTCTCCCAGCCCTCTTCACGATAGTTATCGTCTCCCCCTGAGCATGGATATCGGCCTTTACCGTTATCACGTGCTACCGGCTACTGCCCCTATTGATGAGTTGGTCCAGCGGTTAAATCTCCTTCAACCCTACATCCTTCGAGGGTTTCCATCCATGCTTGGGTTGCTCGTGACCGAGCAGCTTCAGGGGCGATTGCATATCAATCCCTGTATTGTCGCTGGTGGCGGCGAACCCCTGAGCAAGGAATTGAGAAAGCAACTCCAGGCCGTGTGGCAAAGTTCTGTCTTTGACATCTATGGGACTCAAGAGGGACTCCGCGCTATGGAGTGTAACCTTGACGAGGGGATGCATATCTTCGAAGATTTGGGTATCGTTGAGGTGGTAGATGAGGACAACCGCCCTGTGCCTGACGGGAGCCTGGGGCATAAGATTCTGTTTACCAGTCTATTCAGCTTCACTCAACCCGTCATCCGCTACGAGATATCTGATATGATGGTACTGGCTCCGGAGCCCTGCCCGTGTGGACTACCGTTCCGACGCATTCTTGCCATCAACGGGAGGAATGACGATGTGCTCTATCTTCAAGGTCGAGCAGGAAGGCAGGTTGCCGTTCATCCTGTCCATTTTTGGAATGTTCTGGAGAGCTTCGCGAGTATACGGCAGTATCAGGTGGTCCATGAACCGGATGGCATCTGCTTGCGACTCATGTTTGAGGAAGGGAATGGAGACATAGCTTGTAGTGTCAGGGAACAACTGGCGCAGAAGTTACACACCCTGGGCGTTACATGCCCATCTATCCGTGTCGAACTGGTGACCACGCTGGAAGACCGCTCGCGTAATATGGGTAAATGGAAGAATATCGTCTCCAACGTAAACCAGGCAGTGCGATAGCCGCAGGTTATTGGTGGCTGGACTGCCGGGCGTTCTACAAAGTTATGCCTGCAGAAGCGGCGTGATTGGATGGTGAAAATGAGTCCCCAAGGTGATACATGGCATCTTCTTTATTAAGAACTATTATACGAGCTATGTTGCCCATCATAAACAGAGTTCACGCAACAGCCCTTGGTATCAAGTCTCTGGAAAGAAACAGCCTCATCTGCGTTGAGCTAAGACGTCACAAGAGCTGCACCGTCAAGCTATCGGATGGCTGTGAGGTTAAGCCCGGCGATCCTGTCATTAAACTCCACTTCAATAATGCCTGGATTAATGAGAAAATGAGGTCAAACTCGGGGTTGGGGAAGAGGGTTTTCCCACGGAGATTCGTCTCCTACTCAAAGGAGGGCTTGCAGCTCCTGGCTAGGGAAGTAGCCGATGGGAAATATGGTGACATCGTGGCAGTGTACGGTTGGACTGCCTTTCATACTCACGCTGCACGGTTGGGATTCCAGGTCATAGATTTGCCGAACACCTTGAGGATAAAGCTGGCGCGACTTCACATCGCTGCACTGATGCAAGCCCATCGCGTCCCCTGGCTTACGAAGCTTACTCCTTCTCGTAAATCCATAAAGGTTAAGGCAGTCTGGCTCTCTCGAGCCGAACTTCTGAGAATCCACGGCTCGGTCTCGAAATGCTGCTGTTTTAATGACGCGGAGCCTAAGGCCGGACCTGTCCGCTGCCCAGGATAATCCACTTGTAGCTGGTTATCTCTTTCAATGCCATGGGACCGCGGGCGTGGAATTTCTGCGTGCTTATGCCTATTTCGGCACCTAAACCAAACTGGCTCCCATCGGTGAAGCGAGTGCTGGCATTGGTATAAACACAAGCGGCATCCACTTCGTTAAGGAAGCGCATTGCTGCCGAATAGTCCTCGCTGACGATAGCTTCGGAGTGCCCCGAGCCGTATTTCTCGATGTGCTCTAAGGCTTCGTCCATGGAATCAACCACCTTGATAGCTGCGGTCAAGGACAGGTATTCCTTCCCCCAGTCCTCGACTGTGGCCGGGACCAGCTTCAGGGATGGGATGGGCTTAAGTATGGCCAGGGCTTGCTCGTCGCAGTGCATTTCCACCCCGGCTTCAGCCCACTCTTTGGCAATGGCAGGCAGATAAGCTTCGGCAATATCCTTATGAACCAGGATGCAGTCCAGGGCATTGCACACGGTAGGGCGCTGGACTTTAGCATTGTAGGCAATGGCTACTGCTTTGTTCAGGTCGGCA
>SOIC01000014.1 GCA_004377275.1 Dehalococcoidia bacterium | reverse complement strand
CGTCTCATGACAGAACAACACTGAGACCCAATACCCTCCGCGTGGCCTCGATCCGACGGGTGGGCTGGCCGACGTCGGCCAGCCTACCCATTGTCATGCTGAACTCGTTTCAGCATCTCGATCATGAGGTTCCGAAACAAGTTCGGAACGACAGGGAGGGGGCGAACCACACTGTCATTGCTTGGCAATCCCCACGTATCATGACAGAACACCACTGAGATTGCCACGTTGCTCCGCTCCCCGCAATGACCTTTGTGTTGCAAGCCGACGACAACTCTCCTGTCATTCTGAGCCTAAAGCGAAGAATCTCGGTTAGATTCTTCGGTCGCTTTGCTCCCTCAGAATGACATACTGTTATGCCTATCCTCATTCAGCATATACATAACTATTTTCATCCGCGTTTGTGCCGCTAGCGAGCGGCATGTCGGATTGCTATAATCGAGCATGGCGAATTATAATATGGCGGAGATGGCCGATAATAAACCACTTCTTATCCTCTTCGATGGCAATGCCCTGATCCATCGCGCCTTTCATGCCCTGCCCCCTTTGGCAGTGACCAAGACGGGGGAGGCGACCGGGGCGGTATATGGCTTTGCCACCATGGTGCTCAAGGTGCTTGCCGAGCTTAAACCCACCCATTACGCTGTCGCCTTCGATTACCCGGCGCCCACCTTCAGGCATAAGGAGTTCGCAGAATATAAGGCACAGCGCCCCCCGATCCCGGAGGATCTTAAGAGCCAATTCCACCGGGTGCACCAGCTCGTGGAGGCCTTCAATATCCCCAGCTTCGAATTGGAGGGCTATGAGGCAGACGATATCCTGGGCACCCTCTCCCGTCAGGCCTCAGCCCAGGGAATCGATACTATCATCATCACCGGCGATATGGATACACTGCAGCTTGTCTCCCCCAGGGTACGGGTGCTCACGCCGCGATCGGGAAAGCCCTTCAGCGATACCCTGCTCTACGATGAGGGGAAGGTCGCGGAGCGGTATGGCATATCTCCCCCCCAGATCGCTGACCTGAAGGGCTTAAAGGGAGACCCCTCGGACAACATCCCCGGCGTCGCCGGCATCGGAGAGAAGACGGCAGTGAAGCTGCTCCAGCAGTTTGGAAGCATTGAGGAAATATATGCCCATATCAATGAGATTGCTCCTCCCAAAGTGCAGCAGGCATTGAAAGAGAGCGAAAAAGCGCACCAGAGCAAGAGGCTGGCCACCATCGTTACCGATGTCCCCATCTCCCTTGACCTTGACGCCTGTGCTATGTCAGCCTTCGATCGCCCCAGAGTGGTGGCGCTCTTTCGCGAGCTGGAGTTCACCAGGCTGCTGGGCAAGCTAGGCGAGCTGGGAATGGCGGTGAGTGAGGAGGTGGGGAAAGCGGAGGCATTGGAGACGGATTACCGGACCGTAGATACCCCCCAAGCCCATGACGAGCTTATCGCCAGGCTTCGGGCTGCTTCCTCCTTCGCCATCGACCTGGAGACAACGGGCAAAGAGCCAATGTATGCCGGGCTGGTAGGCCTATCCTTTTCCTGCGAGCCGGGCAAAGCCTACTATGTGCCGGTAGGACATCGTTTGGGCACCCAGCTCCCCCTGAACCAGGTCCTGGAGAGACTCAAGCCCATCATCGAAGACCCCAAAGTTGCTAAGATCGCCCACAACGGCAAATATGACATGATGGTCCTTGCCCAGTACGGGATCGAGCTTAGGAATCTGAGCTTCGACACCATGATCGCCGCCTATTTGTTGGGAGAGAAGGCACTGGGGCTCAAGGCCCTGGCCTTCAACAAGCTGGGTGTGGAGATGACCCCGATCACCGACCTCATCGGCACCGGGGCAAAGCAGACCTCGATGGATTATGTCACCATCACCGCGGCGGCCCAGTATGCCTGCGCCGATGCCGACATCACGGGGCGGCTGGCGTCATTGCTTGAGGGGGAGCTAAAGGAGCAGGGGCTGTGGCATCTCTTTGCCGATCTGGAGATGTCCCTGGTTCCGGTGCTCCTCGACATGGAGCGGAACGGGGTAGCGCTGAACATAGAATCGCTGTGGGCGATGTCCCAGAGCCTTGGGGAGCGGATGGTGGAACTGGAGGCCGATATCTATAACTCTGTCGGCCACAGGTTTAATATCAACTCCACACAGCAACTGGGCGCCGTCCTCTTCGAGGAGCTCAAGCTCCCCGGAGGGCGCAGGATCAAGAGCGGCTATTCCACCGATGCCTCTGCCCTCGAGGGGCTCAAGGGCATTCACCCGGTTATCGAGCCGCTCCTGAAGTATCGCCAGCTAGCGAAGCTGAAGTCCACCTATGTCGATGTCCTCCCCGCCTTGATCAACCCGAAAACCGGCAGGGTGCATACCAGCTTCAACCAGACGGGCACCGCCACCGGGCGGCTCTCCTCCAGCGACCCCAACCTGCAAAATATCCCCATACGTGGCGAGCTGGGCCAGCAGGTGAGGAAAGCCTTTGTCGCCAGCGATGGCTCCCTGCTGCTGAGCGGTGATTATTCCCAGATCGATCTCCGCGTGATGGCGCACCTCTCCCAGGACGCCCACCTCCTCGCCGCCTTTCAGCGCGATGATGATATACACCGGGCCACTGCCTCCGAGGTCTTCGGCGTGCCCCCTGCTGAGGTGACACCGGATATGCGACGGGTGGCCAAGACGGTGAACTTCGGCGTAATCTATGGGATAAGCGACTACGGTCTGGAGCAGGCCACCGCGCTTTCCCGCGAGGAGGCTTCCCGATTTATCAATACCTATTTTGAGAAGCACAGCGGGGTAAAAGAGTATATCGAAGCGACAAAGCGCCAGGCCAGGGAGCGGGGCTACGTGGAAACTGTTCTGGGCAGAAGGCGATACATCCCGGATATCAATTCCTCCAACGGTCAGGTGAGGGCGGCAGCGGAGCGCATGGCGATAAACATGCCCGTTCAGGGCACCGCTGCCGACATCATCAAGCTGGCAATGATTGGGATCCAGCGGGAGATGGAGAGGCGGGGGTTAGGGGCAAAAGGGGGGATTGTGGGGAGAGCGAAAGAGGCTAAGATGATCCTCCAGGTTCATGATGAGCTAGTCTTCGAGGTGCCCCGGGAGGAGCTTGAGCAGATGAAAGGCTTGGTTGCGGAGATCATGCCCAATGCCCTGAAGCTCAGCGTTCCGCTTACAGTTGAGGTCAAAACGGGCCCGAACTGGGGGGAGATGGAATAATTCGCCCGAACAGCACGATAGCCTCTTTTAGTGTCACAACAACTCTAAGACTGGCTTGAAAAGGGCGAAAA
>SOIC01000043.1 GCA_004377275.1 Dehalococcoidia bacterium | reverse complement strand
ATCCTCCTAAGCATAGGAAAATATCGAGTTTCGCTGAATTGACTCCTGGAGGGGCTGAGGCGGAGACGCCTAAGTGGCGGTATTCATTGCAGTTACCTGTTAGCGTCGTAGAGGCGTATGACTGCAGACCACCTACAAATGAGATTCGGAAGAAAATATCTTCAATATTCTCGTCATTTTTTATAGCCCAACCACTTAAGTTATAGGTGGCTCCTGGCTGCACTTGAACTACTTGCCTGATGTTGGCTTCTAGCGTAGTGGTGCTGAAGTTGGCGGCGAAGCTACCGTTGCGAATAAAGTCAGGATCAGTGGTTCGGTCAAGGGTGCCGCTATATGCTTGCCAAGGGACTGTTCCCTCTTCAAAGCCACCGTTCAATAGCAGATCGTCTGGCGAGGCAAAGGAAAGGGTGCTGACCGCCAGCGATGCCAGTGCTGCCAGGATAACGATAAGGGCTGCTAATCGGGAAGCCTTCATTTCCAAGAGGGGTTTGGCTAAAAGGCCACCTACATCTTATCGCCCCAATAGGAAAAGTCAAGCTTTTGTACTCGTCCAGTACATTCATGACTGCAACACAACAGACGAAATGTAGCTAGGTGGGCGGCGTCTATGGCTCTGCCTGGGGGTTCATGAAGTAGTTACAGGTTTATAAAGGGAGGCTGTGCCAGTATGGGGCTGAAAAGTAGCTTTTATGAAGGTAGTTGGCTTTTTCGGCAGGTGGGCAAGCCTGGAGATGACTTGTCTGGGTCAGGTAATTCTTTCATTGATATCTCTACCCTATAATAGCCCCCACCTGTTACAGTGATGTTATCCCTGCTTATTATCCGAACATTCTTTAGCTTGTTTGAACCAATATCTCCTATCATACTCTCATATATTAATTTCTCATGAAACACATTTTTTTCAGCCATATACTCAGGGAAGAATTCATATATTCTTAAGTTGGCTGGCAGTGTGGCTGCTTGGTGTTTTTCTATAGCAAGATTTAGCTTTATATAGTCACCTGCAAAATATGGGAATTCCCATATACTTGCAGGATAGTGAAAAAATCTCCTCCACCCCATTGGCCTCGTTGATATAAAGTACCCCCTCCACTCAAATGGAATATATTTAGGCATGGCTATCCCCCTACGAGTGATAGCCTCATTGTATTTGGTTCGCATGCTTAAATCAACCACTACCGAACGGTACCTTTTTTGTTGGTTATTTACTGCCAATATTGGTTATTTAACTGCTAAAAAATGAGGATGCAGATAAATTTCCTTTGATTTAAAATACGTTTAAATAGCTTCAAAAAATGAGGGCATATGCCTAAATCAATTGAGGCATTAAGTTTTAGGTTACCCTTGCGTGCTTCATGGGGTAAAAACCGATGTGTCAAGTAAGGTTAGTGGTGGCTAAATGGTATTGTGGTATCAACATCCGCATGCACACCCGAGTGTATGATCTAAATCATGGTAAGCCGCGTTACTCTGCATTATCATAGTGTTGATAAGAGTATAGCTGTCCTAGCATCTAGGGTAGCTCCCTAAAATTTAAGAGATAAAAGTCACGTACAAGGCTTATCTCACAATTCATAATTTAGGTAGTATTGAAAGGAGGTTAACCTAAGAGCGATGAAAATTGTCAGTCTGTGTGGAGGGAGTTCATGCTGCCCGGTCGTCAAAATAACTGGCGAAAAGGTGGAGATTGGCGAAGAGGGTAATCTGCGTGTTTTAAAACTTGACGAATGTGAAACTCTTAAAACCAAGGTTTTAAATAAAGAGGTTTAACATAATTGCGTGGGAATGATGACCAGAAGAAAGACAAGACGCCCACTAAAGCCAAGAGCCCCACTACTCGATTCCAAAAGGGGCAATTAAAAGGCAACGGTTGCAAGTGGTGGCTCGATTGCTTCACCTGTCCATTCGAGGACTGCAAGTTAAAACGGCCAAAATTTAGCGAATACCCTCAGAAAAGCGAATGACAAATGATAGTTCGGTAAAAGATAGCTTATGAATGAGGTAATTATTGATGCTCAGTATTAAGGTGAAATGTACTCAATGTCAGGAAATATTTTGGATTCCTATTTCCAAGTGGAGTCAACGCTGCCAGAAATGCGAGAAGATTGGTCTTTTGGTCTTGGAACAGCGTCCAAATTCCTCCGAGGATAGTGAAGAATGACAAATGATAGTTCGGTAAAAGATAGCTTATCCTTTATTGGAGGTAAATAAATGTTAGGATTAGACTACCCGGAATTGTGTCTTTCATTCGATGCTGTCTTCTATGATATCGTAGCAACGATGCGAGAAGACCACGATAAAATGGAAGAAATACTTGGAGTACAAGGTGATGAGTTTCCAGAGGATAAAAAGACTCTCCAGAAAACAATAGAAGAACTTGGCAAGTTGAATTTATCAACCGATGAAATGATAGGGGCATGCTTTTCAACCGCCCTGAAGGTTATTGAGATTAACAATTTAGCTATTCAGAAACAACTAGAGAAGGCTGGATTGTCCTTATAGCTTCTTTTACAATATTTGATATAGTTATCGAATCCAACCTCACATGTTGCACATCATCCTTTGCTTTTTATCTTCCAGAAAACAAGCTGCATCTTATTAAAATGCCCCTTTCAGGGGAAATTATTATCCAGCAGTCCCGCTATAAAACCAGGTTTAACAGCCCGCCCACAACTATTGTGGCGGCGAGCATTATCCCGATTGCCATAAGCAGGCCCTTAATGCCAAGCTCCCTGGCGAGGACTACGAAGGCTGCAATGCAGGGGAGGAACATGGTCAGAACCACGGACCCTACCACCAGTTGCGCGGCGCTCAGCGACAGCGGGGACAGCAGCCCGATAGCCACGTCCTTGCGCAAAAAACCGACCACGATAGCAACCACTCCCTCCTTGGGCAGCCCGAAAAGCCCGCTCACCACCGGGGCGGTGAAGTTGGCGATTGCATCGAAGACCCCTAAGTTGTAGAGGATGCCGATAGCAAAGATCGCCAGTAGAATTATGGGCAGGGCCTCCCTGAGGAAACCATAGGTCCGCATCCATAGCTTTGTCAGCACCGCTCGCCAGGAAGGCCGACGGTAAGGGGGGATCTCGATGAGGAGCTCGGGGCTGAATCCCCTAACCGCTCGGTTGAGGATGAGGCCCAGGACGAGCCAGACCACAAACAGGGTTCCGTAGACCATCGCCACATACTGCATTCCCTCTGCCCCCACCAGGCCGATGATCATAGCCTGGGAAGCAGCACAGGGGATGGCGATGGAGATCAGCGTGGCGGCGATAAACCTCTCCCGCTTGCTCTCCAGGATGCGGGTGGCCATGATTGCCGGCACACAGCAGCCCAGTCCCAGCATGGTGGGAATGATGGCGTAGCCGTGCAGACCCATGCGGTGCATGAGGTTGTCGAGCAGCACCGCCAGCCGGGGTAGATAGCCCACATCCTCGAGCAGCCCCAATATCAGGTAAAAGGAAAGGATGTAGGGCAATACGGCGCCAAGCGGGATAAAGAGGCCGGTGGTCAGGACCCCCATGGACTGAAAGAAGTCTATCTCCCCGTTGAACAAATTGCCGATAAGCATATCGTGCCAGAAACCGCTTGAGCCCAGGGCCACGCTTAGTTTCATCATTAGAGGCGCCCACAAGTTTTCGAAAAGGGGCTCCATAACATAGCCGATGAGGCCTTCGCCGATAAAGCGAATCACAAAAAAGGAGGCGGCGAGCACTACAGCGGCGATGGGAAGGCCGGTCATGGGCTTGATGGAGGCATCCTGCAGGCGCTCAAGCCAGGTATGATGGTGATGGGTTATGGTCTGGACATGCTCGATAATCTCGCCGACGGCGGCCCACCGCTCATCGCGGGTGCGCTGGGGTAGCGCGGGAGAGGTGGCTTCGGGGATACGATCCACCAGTTCCTTTATCCCCTGCCCGGTTACCGCCACCGTGGGGAGAACCGGCACCCCGAGGCGCTCCTCCAGTTTGGCGACGTCGATGCTTATCCCCTTGTGTTTGGTATCATCCCATATATTTAACGCCACGATAACGGGGATTTGTCTCTCCAGTAGCTCCTGGGTCAGGTAGAGATTGCGCTCTAGATTGGTGGCATCAACGATATCGATCACCAGGTCGCCATCCTGGAGCATCTGGGAAGCCACCTCCTCCGCCTTGGAGGTGGGCTCCAGGGTGTAGGTGCCGGGGACATCTATAACCTCAACCTCCTCCTCGCCAAGCCTCATGGAGCCCTTGGTAAACCCCACAGTGGTGCCCGGGTAGTTGGAGGCGATCACCTTTACCCCGGTGATTCGGGAAAAGAAGACGCTCTTGCCTACATTGGGATTGCCCATCAGGAGTATTCTCTTTAGTCCCATAGGCCTACCGTCTTCCCCCACGTCTGATGGCAAGACGAAATCAAAGCTTTTCTCCCTCCACCTCAACCAATATCTTTCCCGCCATGCCATAGCCTATCGCAACCTGGGCTCGGCCTACCTGAAGGGTCACCGGGCCCCGCATAAACATCCCGCTCACCTTGGTTATCCGTCTTCCCGGCCTGATGCCCAGGGAATGTAGGCGATCGACGAAGCCATAGCCATGCCCACGACCCCTATGGTGACCATGCCCCTCCAGTATCTGGACCACGGTTCCCGACTGGCCGGGCTGCATCTGGCGCACCGTTATTTGCCTCAGTTCTTTCATAGGGCCCCTTTCAAAGAGTGAGTCCTTTCCCTAGTGCTTCTCATTTGTAAATCAACCCCTCTCCTGGCGGCACCGCTCACAGTAGCCCTCCAGAGAAACCGAAGCGTTCAAGATCTCGAAGCCGCTTTGTCGGCTCACATCCTCCTTTATCCGCTTGGTCAAGGGGGACTGGAACTCGACCACTTTGCCGCAGCCCAGGCAGACCAAATGGTGATGCTCCCTTTTCCTCTTGACCTCATAATGGTGATGCTCCTCGGCGAAATGGCGCTCCTCCACCAGCCCCAGCTCCTTGAACAGGCTGAGGGCGCGATAGACCGTGGAGAGGCTGATGCGCGGTTCCCGCTCCTTGGCCAGGCGATAGAGCTCATCGGCATCAAGGTGACCTTCCGAATGGCGTAACAGGTCGAGAAGCAACCTTCGTTGACTGGTTACCCGTTGCCCGCTTAACTCCTGCATTTTTATCATGATCCTATTCCTCTCAGAAGTTATTGCAAATGAGAAGCATTTGCAATTAATATTATATCAGGCTACTCCCCGCTTAGCAAGACCCTGTACTCGTCTAGTACATAAGTAACACATTACTGCTAGTCCGTTTTCCATGTCATTGCGACCCCTCCGCCTTGCGAGAGTCCGATTTATCGGACGATTTAGGTCGAAGCGTCGGCCGACCTGGGCCGAAGCGTCGGCCGACCTGTCGGCCTCGGCCTCGGCCTCGGGGGAAGCAATCTCAGGGGGGCGGTGGGCAGGCATGCAACGGGTAGATTACTTCGCTGCGCTCGCAATGACAAGTGAAAGAGTGCCTCATGATGACAGTAGGCTGTTATCCCTATATTTGAATGGGATCAGACCCGAGAACATTTGTCTTGGTACTTTCGGATATGGTAAAATGAAGCGGCGAGATTTGAGGGATGAGGTGCTTATGACAGCTTCAATAAACTCAGGGGCAAGCCCATGAACTGGTTGGATATTGTCCTGATAGTCGTTTTGGCGCTGACGACATTCGTGGGCTTCCGGCGTGGAGTCGTCAGCATGGCTCCCCCCCTCGCCGGGCTCATAATTGGCATTATCTTGGCGGGGCATTACCATGACGCAGTGGGTGGGCTGCTGCCTATTGATAACCCCGAACACGCGGGATGGGTGGGCTATGGCATCATCGTCGTCGCTGTTCTTATCGTGTCGGTTATTCTGGCCGCTGTGCTACAGAAATTTATCAGGTTGATACTCCTGGGATGGGTCGATCGCCTTGGTGGGGCCTTCTTCGGGCTGGTATTGGGTGGCCTGTTCTGTGGGGCGGCGCTGGCAGCATCTGTTAAGTTTGGGTTGGGCTTAGATTTCATTCAGGACTCAGGCATCGCGAGATTGTTTCTTGACTGGTTCCCCGTGGTGCTCGGCCTGCTTCCCGGTGGGTTCGGCGACGCGGTGCGCGACTTCTTCAATGCCACAATCATCAATCCGTAGGGCGACCTTTTTTCGCTCTAATGGGTCAGGGGTGGAGAGTGACGGCGCTGATTCACCTCACCGGTAAAGGGGCACAATGTCAGAAAAGCCCAGTTGGCTTTATATACCGGAATGGCTTTTAGGTGACACCTGGCATTTTCCCTATGCTTACAAAACCTTCTGCAAATACATTCCCAAAGAGGCGCTGGTTCTGGAAATAGGCTTTGGCAGCGGCAGAATCCTCACCCGAATCGCCAGGGAGCGGAACTGTAAATGTGTGGGTGTGGATGTGGCCGATGACGCCTTCCCCTCGCTTTCCTTCTTCTCTCAGCAACAGGGGGTAAAGGTGGAGGCGATGAAGGGCAATGGCTTCTCCCTCCCCTTTAAGGACGAGAGCTTCGACGTAGTTTACTCAGAGGGGGTGATCGAGCACTTCCCCATCGGTCGCGCTGCAGAGATGGTTAGGGAGCACGCTCGGGTTTGCCGACCGGGGGGACTGGTAATCGTCTCTGTGCCCAACAAATTCGCCCTTTTTCATTCTCTGACAAAGCTTTTATTGGGCCCGAGGTTTCTCTTCTCTCCCGAGGCTAGCCTCTCCACCTTCGAGCTTTCCCGGTTGGTGGCGAGGGCAGGTCTGACCCTTGTAGTGAGGGATGGCTTTGCCTTCGGTTGCCAGTTTTATATGTTCCAGGCTTTTTTCTTGGGTCAGGCCTCCTCCCCAATGCTGAAGGGGACCGGAATGAGAGCGCTTGCCCTTCTTAAAAAGACACGCCTCTACCACTTTGAGAATCCGTGGTTGAATTCTCTAATCGGCTTTCAGACCCTGGTTGTGGGGCGCCGGAAATATTAGCGTAGCGTTAATAAGTGCCGGGGGCAGGTTCCTCTCCTGGGTGAAGCTTACGCCACTTCTCCAGGAGTTGCTCCTTGGTTTCTTTATGTGCCGGGTCAGTGATGCAGCAATCGTCGATGGGGCATACCTCAGCACAGCGCGACTCCTCGGAGATGCCGACGCACTCGGTGCACTTATCCGCAGCGACTACATAGATCGTCTCGCCCTCGCTAATCGCCTCGTTTTTGCATTCTGCCTCGCAGGCGCCGCAACTGATGCACTCATCGGTAATCTTATAGGCCACCTTTCATACCTCCTTATAGATAGCTTGAGATCGCTCTATCCTTACTTGGCTGATCACCTCCTCAGCGTAATTTCTCTCTTAAGGCAATGGCCACGTGCTCCGGAACTAGATCATCGATGTAGCCCCCCAGCTTGGCGGCCTCCTTAAGCAGGCTTGAGCTAATGAATTGGAACTCCAGCTTGGTCATGAAGCAGACCAGTTCCACTTCTGGAGCGAGCTTCTTGTTCATGAGGGCCATCTCGAATTCCCTTTCGAAGTCTGAGCTCATTCGCAGGCCACGTACCAGAACCTTGGCCTTCGTCTTTCGGGCGAACTCCACAGTAAGCCCATTGTAGCATTCCACCCGAACGTTAGGAATGTGAGCCAGCGCCTTTTTCATCAGCGCCAACCTTTCTTCGGTGGTGAACAGCAGAGGCTTTGATGGTTCATCGTAGACTGCCACGATCAGATGCTCGAAAAGGGCCGCTGCTCGCTCCGCAATATCAACATGTCCCATGGTTACCGGGTCGAAACTTCCTGGATAAATGGCAATGGTCAAGATAAATCCTCCTATTGATATTGATATACTGAGATACAGGTATCGCCGTGCCGGCGTTCCTTGGCGAGCTGGAAATTGCCATAGGCTGAACTCAGCGGTAGACGGTAAGAGTGCTCCACTACGATGGTGGAACCCGCCCCGACCAAGCAGGAAATCGCTAATTGCTCCATGGTTTTAATAACGGCGCGTTCTCGATAGGGTGGCCCCATTAATACAATACCATACTTCCTCTTGAGTAGGGAAATGGCCTTAATTGCGCTCAGGCAGTAGACATGGGCTTGCGTTGCCAGGTTGGCACGCGCCAGGTTCTCCTTGATAGTAGCGCAGCACCTGGGATTTTGCTCAACGAAATCAGCCCACCCCGCACCGCGGCTAAGCGCCTCGATACCCATGGACCCAGTGCCTGCATAGAGGTCTAGCACGGAAGACCAGTCAGTGGCCATCGATTCCAATATAGAGAAGAGCACTCCTCGAGTTAAGTCGGAGGTGGGACGGAGGGAAACACCCTTTGGCGACTTAATATATTGCCCCTTCGCCTTACCTGTTATAATGCGCATTCCCAATTACAGCTGAATTCTATCCCTTCCTCTATCCAATGATTATTATACTATGAAGAATACCGCTCCCGTCAAGGGGCACACAATAGTCAAGGCGACGGCACCTACTCAAGCTGGGTGCGGAGCTGGTCTCGGTTAAATAGATTGGCGAGGCTTGACACATCGTGAAGGAACGAAATATGATAGCTTCACTATGAGTGCAAATGTAGCGATCCGACCGGCCCGGCCCGAGGATGCGCCCTTGCTAGCATGGGTTATGCTTATGGCGGGACGGTCACATCTGGAACTGGGGATCTGGGACATCATTATTTCGCAGCCGGAGGACAAATGCCTCGCCGTGCTTGAGGCGCTGACCCTAACGGAGCCACGTCATATGTGTTCCTACACGGAGTTTCTTGTGGCGGAGGTGGAAAGGCGTCCGGTCGCTGCCCTCGAAGGTTACAATCCGGTGACGAACGGGGAATTGACAGTCGCGGGGCCTCTGGCCGCGGCAGCCCAAAAGATAGGGTTAACTGAGGAGGACATGGCGGCTGGCAACAAAGACCTTGAGGCATTCATGTCATGCCATCCCGATGACGCTGAGGGGGCGTGGATTGTTGAGCATGTTGCTACCCTGCCGGACTACCGCCGGATGGGTGTGATCAGCAGGTTACTCGAGGCGGTACTGGGGAAGGGCCGACAGCAGGGCTTCAAGTTGGCGCAGGTCAGCTTCTACATCGGCAATACGCCGGCGCAGCGCGCCTACGAGAAGGCTGGCTTTAAGGTCGTCGATGAGAAGCGGCATCCCGATTTCGAGACACTAATCGGCTGTCCCGGCATAACCCGTTTGCTTCGCGAGCTGTAAAAGGGGCTTTACAAATAGGTCGATAGCCTGTATAATATGTAAAAATATAGAGTTATATGACTGAGGGTCGCCGACCTTCAGTCTTTTTTAGTAGCGGTGGAAGGAGGGTTAGGATGTCTGAGAAAGAGATTTTCCTCACCCCGGAAGGGCTGGCAAAGCTGGAGGAGGAGCTGGAGCATCTGAGTACGGTGCGCCGCCAGGAGGTGGCGGATAAAATCCAGCAGGCTAAGGAATTGCGCAGCTCAGTGATCTCACCGGAGTATGAGGAGGCCAAAAACGAGCAGGGCTTTGTTGAGGGGAGGATCCTCGAAATTGAGAGGATCATCAAGAATGCCACAATTATCCATCACGAGGACGTTAATATGGAGTTCGTCGAGGTGGGGAACGAGGTGAGGGTGCAACTTCAGGACGGCAGTGAGGAACACTATACTATTGTAGGTAGCGCTGAGGCTAACCCCGGCGAGTGGAGGATATCCAACGAGTCACCGATGGGGGAAGCCTTGCTGGGCAAGCGAGTGGGCGATGAGGTGGAGGTTGAGGCACCGGCAGGGCTGCTCAAGCTGAGGATCCTGGAGATAAAGTAGTGGCTCGCATCGACGGTATAAAGGAGCAGCGACGCGAAAAGCTCCGGAAAATGCGTGGCCAGGGCATCGACCCCTATCCTCACCGTTATCATCGCAGCCACACTAACAAGGAAGCCATCGCCCTCTTCAAGCGGGGCGATGACTCGCCGGTGAGCCTTGCCGGGCGAATAGTAGCCTGCCGCGCTATGGGGAAGGCCACCTTCATCGACCTCCGCGACTCCTCAGGAAAGATCCAGACCTATTTTCGCAGCGACCTCCTGGGGGATAAGCATGAGCTCCTCAAGCAGTGCGACGTTGGAGACATCATAGGGGTAAGCGGTAAGGTCTTCAGGACGCATAGTGGAGAGATAACACTAAAGGTGGCCGATTTCACCCTGCTCTCCAAGTCCCTCCGGCCCCTGCCTGAGAAATGGCACGGGCTCACCGATGTTGAGAAGCGCTATCGGCAGCGCTATCTCGACCTCATCTCCAATGAGGATATCGGTTGGATATTTATGGTGCGCAGCCGGGCCATTTCTGCCGTGAGGCGCTTTCTAGATGGGCGCGGTTTTATCGAGGTGGAGACGCCGGTGCTCCATCACGTAGCTGGCGGCGCTTTGGCTCGCCCCTTCACCACCCATCATCACGCTTTAGACCAAGACCTATACCTGCGCATTGCCACCGAGCTTTACCTGAAGCGGCTTATTATCGGCGGATTAGATAGGGTCTATGAGATCGGGCGCATCTTCAGAAACGAGGGCATCTCCACAAAGCACAAC
>SOIC01000026.1 GCA_004377275.1 Dehalococcoidia bacterium | reverse complement strand
TTCAAGCTGGAGACAGGGATTCGAGTTCCCTTGGGGGCACCACTCCTTCAGCCAGCTTCTCATAGCCGGTAAGCGTCTTCTTTGTGTTGATGCTTAATTTGCTTAACATTACTAATCATAGCTAGAGCTCTCCTGCTACAGCCTACCTTGTCATGCAATGATGCCCCTCAGACTGCTAGCATATAAGCCGATAGCATTCTCATTTACTCAACTTGGTTCGTATAATGTTTATGCATAGCTAGGCTACTTGACACTTTGCTTTCTGGGGATTGCACTGAGTTGTATGTAGCTATGTCCCACCATATCAAAGCCCCTAGGCGTTTACCGCCAGCTTTTATTTATCCACCTTCTTGAACCCGACCACTCGTGCCTTTTTCACCATTTTCCTGCAGGGAAATCTAGTCTAAAAAGAGATAGTCAAGGGTAAGTGCACTGCGGACTGTAACACATCCTCTACTATCATTAATTCATGTAAGAAAAGTGAGGTTAAGTGAGCTTTAGATAAATTGACATACAAAGCTCGCTGTGCAATATTTAAATACCCCTGCACTACTATATGGATGCATATTACCACGAAAAGAGACACCTTCACCTAAGTATGTCAAGCATCTCAAAGCGGTCATCCGATGGGCTACTTCACGGGTATACTGCTTAGATTGGTAGGATTAAGAGAGCGATGATAAAGCTAGGACTAGCGGGCTGTATACTTGTTGCCATATCACTATGCTTTCTCGTAGGCTAGGGTATGTTTCTAGACTTTTCATACATTCTTATTTTGCCAGTGACATTACTTGGGCTAATACTGGTTCGTGTTTCTGAGCGGAGGCTGCGAGTGCAGAATTCTATTACCGTAATGGATCTGGCGTATCTTTGTCCGGAAAATAGCCACACGGCGACAAGCGGCAGGAGTGTGAGCTAGGAGTGCCATCCGAGCCAAGTGGATCATAGAAGGCTACCCGAGAATGGGTAGCTCCTCTCTTATAGCCCACAGCATTGACAGCCAAAGAGCCGCGGAGTATGCTAGGCACCACAAAGGGCAGGAGGCAGACAATTAAGAAGGCAAGTATTGCTGTGGTATTGCTTCTGGGCATTATGCTGGTATCATCATTTGCCTGTGGTGGAGATGGAGCGCCAACGCCTACGCCGACACCGCTGCCAACAGTGACGATGACGTGCGTGCCAGCCAGGGATGCCATTCAGCAAGCCCTTAATGATTACAACGATGAGCACGGAGATTGGCCCACCGCTGACGGCCAGCCAGGAGATATTGAGTGGTCAAAGCTCGTTCCAGACTTTATGGCGGGCATCCCGTCCAACGATAGCAAGTGCGAGTGGCAGGTGAACAGCGACCCTGAGGGGGTAGTTTGTCTGCGGAACACATGCTGAGGTTGTACGTGTGGCACGTTGTGCTCACAAGAGTAGGACATCAGAGGAAAGTCGCGGCAATCGCTTATGAGCGGTAGCCTAGCCAGGCGGATTTGGATAGGGTGAGTTAAATAATGGCCGAATAAATAAAATTTCCACCTAATGAATCCTAATTTGAAACCAATCACAAGAAGGGTCAAGGCATGTTGCCTTGGCCCTTAACCATTAGATAACTTTAGATTCTAGCTCCGTCGCTATCTGAAAACTATGCAATTTGCCGGCGGGTGCCGGCAAATTGCATAGTTTTAAATGACGTATAGCCGCTCTGCTGCTAATCTTAGCCGATTAGCGGGTGCTCTACGCCGATACTATTATTCATCATAACCGTGTGCGCTAAAGCTTGTATGTGACTTTAATCACGCTAATACTATAGCAAAGTATTTCCAGCCACATTCTTAAACCTGTTCTTGCCCCCCCTGCCAATTGATAATTAGCAGGTAAACCCATGCTTCACATATTGACAAAAAGTGAACCACGGAATATTATTCCTCTACCACGCTAGTCTAATGCGCATGTTTCGGAATTAACCCTAGCTCACTACACATCGCTCAAAGGGAGGTGATGTTATTGCGTAGCCTTAGAATCGAGTTCTAGCCAAAAGATTTAGCAGAGAAGGAGGAAAAAGACCATGGGAAAGTATCTGTTACTTTGGGAAATAGACCGGACTAAAGTACCTGTGAGTCCTAAAGAGAGAGGGACTGGATGGGGTGCCTTGATTGATATGGTTAAGCAAGATATACAGAAAGGTTTAACCAAGGATTGGGGTGCATTCGTTGGCGAAATTAACGGATATGTAGTTGCTGAAGGAACCGAGGTGGAAATTGCTAACCTGACGCAAAAGTATGTTCCGTTCGTCAATTTCGAGGTGCATCCTATCGCATCGATAAGTCAGGTCGAGGAAGTGGTAAAAGCCCTGACTAAGTAATAAGGAACTATGGGATATCCTCAGTACCCTTAGCTCACCATACATCTCGCAAGCGAGGGAGGTGATGCCTATGCTAGACCAAAGCTGGCTTCTTCACCTGCGGGCGGTGAAGCGGTCGGTTAGTTGCACTTCAACAGCCCGAAAGATTATATAGAAAAGGAGGAGATAAGTCATGAAGTTCCTCATTATTAGCCGCACAAAGGATGCTTTCCTAACCCTTCCGCAAGAGAGACAAACGGAGCTTTTGACTGCAGCCCTTAGCTGGATTGAGAAGTACCGGAAGGCAGGCAAATGCAAGGAGATTTACTGGATACCAGGCTGGAACCGTGCCGCGGTCATTTGGGAGGCAGAGTCCGGCGAGGATGCAAGCCGAACCATTGCTGAGAATCCTATGGCCCCCTACAACGATATGGAGGCATATGCACTCTCGGATTGGGATGCCTATATAAAGGCATTGATGGAAGCTAGGGGTTAGGCACATCAAGAGAGAGGGGGGCTACCTGGTGACGGAGGTAGCTCCCCAGGAGTATGCTCAGCACCATGCCTCTGGGTGTCCTGCCCTTCTGGTATAAAATTAACAAAGGAGGAGTAAGATGAAGTTTGTGGTTATGAGTGTTTGGGATGTGGGTAAAGCAGCGGAGCTAGCAAAGCTCCAAGATAAGGTGGATACTGCTCCACCTTCGGGGTACAAGACGTTGGCTAACTACGTGTGTCTGGCGCATCCGGTTTCTGGTCTTCCATCGGGAACAGGGGTAAGCATCATCATCGCTGAGGCTGAGAGCGCTGAGGCGCTAGCCGCGGCCAACTACCCTGCGATGCTTGCTGGAGCGGATATAAATATCGTTCCGGTAATAGACATGCCCATCGGCGGCGTGGCAGAGGTAGAAAAGAAAGCAAGGGGTTGAACCCTCTAAGCGTCCATTCTTTGCAGGGGCAGGGCACTCAGGGGTTCGGCATTTCAAGAGCGGGGGCTACCCGAGAATGGGTAGCTCCTCTCTTATAACCCGAACACTTAGTGTAAAAGTGTAACTGCCACACACTCATACGGTGAGATTATGTAAAGCAGATTTTGCCCTCTGGGAATACGCAGGGGTAGTTTTAAACTAATGACTTCATTGATTTAGGCACATATCCCTATTAGCTCAATCATATCTAATCGTAGCTAGAGCTTCTATGCTACAGCCTGCCTTGCCAAATGGAATAACCTGACTTCAATCTCTTTTTCTGAGGAATTCCTCAATTTCCTTTACTAGTTTCTCGTTTTCCTCTTGAGTCACGCCCAGGTTGCCTTCCAACTTCCGGATATAATCATCGATCTCAGGGAAACGAATTCTTACCTGAGCTATCTTCTCGTTTTGCCTTGCCACCTCTTCATCGAGGTCTCTGAAATCAATCCCCAAACCAAACCTCTTATCAAGAAACTCAACGGTTATTCTCCAGGCCTGGGGATCTTCAGTAGATACCAGATAAAAAGGTACTGGCACCCAAAGGCTTGCCCCTGCCATATTTCTCCTTTTAGCTACCCACAGCAGAAAAGAGCTTAAGGTCGGTCTTTGGCCAGGCGGGGTTTCATAATCAAAATCTCTGGCTATGTCATACTGACTCAAGACCTTTCTCATCTCCGGTGAATTGGCTATTGCTAACAACTCCCGGGGAGCAGTGTGAGCACTTAGAGAAACCATCCCACCGATGGTATATAGCTCTTTCACGTGGCAGTAGAGTTCAGCCACATCTAAGACTGCGCCCATAAACCTGTGCCAGTCAGATCTAGGTGAGTAACTCTGTAAAACCACCAAGTTCTTTTGTTGGCACCAGTAGAATTTGCTTTCTGGAAATTGAGCTACATCACCCTCTACTGAAACTCCCCCCAAAGAAAAGAAATCGGCAGGTTCAATTTCTGCGAACTCTTTGCCTCCCAGTTTCTTATTCAGGTAGTCAATGACTTTCGCCCCCAGCTTGCCAGCATCTTCACTCCAACCTACCACCAGGGATGAGCTTTGTAATTCTGGTTTTTCATAGATTCTGAAGGGTTGCTTTTCGCTCAATTTTAGTCTTCCTTGGATTCTTTCTTAAAGAATTTGTCAATATCTTCGAGGATCCTTTTCTTATCCTCATCGGTTATCGGTCCTGGCTCGGTTGACTCGGCATAAGTCACATATATTAATTTATCGAGCTCTTCTCTTATCTCTGGAGGGAACCTCTCATACAATCTCTCAATTTCACTCTCGCTGCGTTCAACAAGCGCGGCAATTCCCTGCATGTCGATTTTAATTCCCAGGGTGACAGTTAGCACCTCCAGTACCGATTTTGAAGCCTTTGGATAGGCAAGGGGAAACCCCTGAAGATAAACTGGTATCTCGCCCATAACACAGATAGCCTCCAGACCTCTCTTCTTGGCAACTCCCAATAAAAGCCCGTTTAGTCCAGTGATAGCTCCCTGCCCGCCTCTTCCCTCAATGTCCGACATCAATAACGTGTTCTCATAGCTTTTTATCTCGTCGATCAAGTCTTCGCTATTGGGAACTGCCCAAACCTTTGGCCTCACGGTATGATGGATGGGAGCAACGGCTGCTCCGGAAGTATAAACTCTCCCACATCCAAACTTTAGGGCCACATCTAAAACTAGATTGGCCATCTGGTAGGCCTTTGTCCCTTCGGCATAGACCTTTCCTCCCTCGGTAGGCTGTTCCTCTCCGATAAAGAATATCAAATCCCTTTTCTCAGTCTTCACGAAATAGAATTTGTTACTGGGAAACTCTAGATCTTTCAATTCACCATTTCTAATTGAAACTTTCTTGGGATAGAAGAAATCCCAGGACTCTATCTCTCCAAATTCTTCTGCCCTTACCATTCCCCTTAAAGTGTCGACAGCTATTATCCCAATGTTTCCAATTCCTGGCCAACCAGCTATCAAAACCGGGTTTTCAAGCTCAGGCTTTTTATAAAGTCTGATTCCCATTGCTCCTTTTTCCTTACGTGTAGCAGTTGCCAGGCTCGCCCATTTGCCCAACAAACTGAGGAACGAGCGCCCAGCCTATTGACCAACCATCATCGCTCTTGCCAAGGCAGACTACCCCACTCACGCTGAATCTAACCACTTCCTTCCCAAGGTCGCCCAAATCATCAAAGACGCTAACCTCCTCAAATGGTGGTGATGTCCTACAAGCATGAGCAGCTTTTCAGACTGCTGGGTTAGTCGCATTGCCTCCTGAGGATCGCCCAAAGGACCAAGACCTTTCTGCTCTAAGACGCCTTCGAGAGGCACCAAGCCACTACAAGGACAGTCTACCATACTGAGAGTGGGCCAGCAATTGTTTAATTAATACTGAGCAGGTTGTAAACCCAGGTGAAACAGCCAGGGCGTAGCTTGGTGTTGTGGCCTGCTCCTATCGCAGATGCTCTGCAGTGAACGATTGGGTATTACGTAATTTGTTCTTATTGTTTGTATTTGCCTCGCTGGGTCATATATAATAACGTTGGAAATGAGTGGGGCTCTACCTTACTCTTGACAATGAGTATCGCCTCCTGAATCAACTAGAAGAGCCAATGATTCTCCGAGAGAGGCTTTACAACATGAGATATAAACAGGATAGTATATCAATCAGAAGATCCCGAGACATGAGGCCCACAGAGGAGGAGCCTATGCGGTGACAACACGCGCCAGCTAACAATAACAATGGAGAGGGCTATGGTAGATGTAAAGGAAGTAGCTCATAAGGTTTATCGGTTAGAGGCACCGGTTCCCGGAGTGAACAGTATCTTCGCGGTATATCTCATCCAAGAGTCGGAGGGGGTTTTGATAGAGCCCGGTCCGACTGCCACCATTCCGTCCATTCAGGAAGGCATGAAACAGTTGGGGATGGAGGATTTAGCCTATATCATCCCCACCCACATTCACATAGACCACGCAGGAGGTATAGGTACACTGGCTCAGCTTTTCCCTCGGGCGAAAGTATTGGTTCACCCCCGGGGGGTAAAGCACGCCGTTGACCCCTCTCGCCTTATCGAGAGTACCAGAACGGTCTTTGGTGCTGACTTCGAGGCTCGCTTTGGACCTATCGTTCCTGTCCCAGAAGCCCAGCTAAAGGTACCTGAGGATGGTGAGATAATCTCGATCAACGGTAGGGAACTGCAGATTATATATGCCCCGGGCCACGCACCTCACCACATGGTCATTTTTGACCATAGTGTGAAAGGTCTTTTCTGCGGTGAGGCCCTGGGGTTGCCTGGCTCAAGTAAGGGGATATTTCCGCTACCCGCTGTTGCCCCACCCAGCTTTGACCAGGAACTGTACTTGGAGACTATGGAGAGGCTAAGGCAATTGGGAGCCCAAATACTTTTTTATTCACATGGTGGAGTAGAGTTGGAGCCAGATGTGTTGATTTCAATGGCTGCCGAAAACACCCGTACCTTTGGCGATATAATTCTCAAGGCTCTGAAGGAAGGCGAGACACTAGAAGCAATTAGCCGCAGAATCGGAGACCATGTTGCTAGTCACCACGGCCTGGAGGTAAACGAGATGGATCTAGCGTTGATCGTAGCAGGATACTCCCTTTACTTCAAGAAGAAGGGCTTGGCCTGAGGGAGCGGTAACAAGCGCTTGACACCATGAAGAAACCCTGAACAAAACGGCGATATGTGTCCTTCATGCCACTGCGATACCTGGCAGATCGCCAGCATGTTGCCACACCCGTCACCTTCCGTCATTGCGAGCCCTTCGCCTTCTGTCATTCTGAGGGAGCAAAGTGAGCGAAGAATATTACTAAAGGTAAACTCCGCGAAGCAATCCTATTTACCATTTTACCATCCTTTGAGATTGCCTCGGTATTTTGTGCCCCGCAATGACGTGTTCCCCTCATCACGCTAAGAAAGCGATCAGTATTCCAGCCACGGTAGCGGAGCCGATGACGCCGGCGACGTTCGGCCCCATGGCATGGGGCAACAGGAAGTTCTGGGGGTTCTCGCGCTGACCCTCAGACAGCACCACACGCGAGGCCATGGGGACTGCGGAGACCCCGGCAGCGCCGATGAGCGGGTTGACCTTACCCCTGGTGAGCCAGCACATCAGCTTCCCCATTAAGACGCCGCTGGCCGTCCCGAAACCGAAGGCGAAGAGGCCCAGGGCGAAGATCTCCAGGGTCTGAACGTTCAACACCCGGTCCGCCATCATCTCGGCACCGATGACGAGGGCAAGAAAGATGGTGACGATATTTATCAGCTCGCCGCCCGCCGTTTTGGCCAGCCTCTCGACGACACCGCTCTCGCGGAGGAGATTGCCGAACATCAGCATGCCGATGAGCGGTGCCGCTTTGGGGAGCAATAGGACAACGAGAACGGTGATTACGATGGGGAACAGGATAAGTTCCAACTGGGAGACGGAGCGCGGGTCCTCCATAACGATGGCCCGCTCCCTCCTGGTGGTGAGCCGTCTCATTATCGGGGGTTGAATGATGGGCACCAGGGCCATATAGGAATAGGCGGCGATGGCTATCGGGCCCAGCAGATGGGGAGCAAGCATGACCGAGGTATAAATCGCCGTGGGGCCATCAGCGCCACCGATGATGCCGATGCTCCCCGCCTCCTTCAGCGGAAAACCCAGGGCCAGGGCGCCGAAGATGGCAGCGAAGATACCGAACTGTGCCGCCGCGCCAAGGAAAAATGTCTTGGGATTTGCCAGCAAGGGGGTGAAGTCAGTCAGCGCCCCGATGCCCAAGAATATCAGGGGAGGGAAAATGGCCAGGTGCACGCCCAAACCGAGGTAGTTAAGCAGACCGCCCTCCTCCATCAAGCCGGTCGCGGGAATATTGGCTAATATAATCCCGAAACCTATCGGTATGAGAAGAAGGGGCTCATAGCGTTTCCTGATCGCCAGGTAGAGAAGCACGCCAGCGACGAGGAGCATTACCAGATTGCCCCAGTATAAGCCGGCGAAGCCTGTGGTGGTGAGAAATTCCCAAATTCGATCCAGCACTCTCTACCCCTCGATAGCGATCAAGGGCTCCTTTCTTCTCACATACTTCCCCTCCGCTACGTATATCTCCTTGATCCTTCCGTCCCTGGGAGCCGGTATTTCATTCTGAATCTTCATCGATTCCAAGATGATCAAGACATCGCCCACCTTTACCAGCTCACCAACCTCGACCTTAATGGCGATCACCGTGCCCGGCATGGGAGAGGTGATTACCCCTTCGCCAGCGATCCTCGGCACGGGCTTGGCTGCTGCTGGCGTTGTCACAGGAGGCGTCTCCGCTGGGACAATGGGCACCTCAGGCTCGGCGGTTACAATCTCCTCTTCCTTTTTACCAGGTCTAGCCAGCCACTGGAGGCCACGGGTTAACCCGATAAAACAGATGGAAATAACTAGGAGGGCACCCAGCGCGATTACCGTCAGTTCGAGGGCATCAATATAGCCATCCAATTTTACTACCTCAGAGAGGGTAAAGCTTTGCCCAGTTTATAACCTTAGCTTCCCCCCTGTCAATTCTTTATTGTGCGGTGTCCAGTACAGTACTGACACATCACCATAAGCCTATTGCAGGTGTCATTGCTACGAAAATAAAGAATAAAGCGACGTTCTTTGTCATTCTGAGCCGAAGCCCTGAACGGAGCGAAGGGGCGGCGAAGAATCTAGACCTCCGCCTTATTCAAGAGATTCTTCAGTCGCTTTGCTCCCTCAGAATGACAGAAAGCGAAGAGGGTCAGTTTAAAAAAGGCGATTTAGCCTTTGACCACACCGATGGGTCTCGATCTAGCCACTTTGCGAGAGATCCCGGCGCGGTGAGTCACCTCCACCACTTGGGCGACATCCTTATAGGCCTCCGAGGCTTCCTCAGCCAGCGAAGACATGCTCCCCGCCTTGACCGTGATCCCCCTTTCGGCAAGCCCTCTGGCGACATCGACGCCGCGCAGGCTTCGCTTGGCTGCAGCGCGGCTCTGAACCCGCCCCGCGCCATGGCAGGTGGAACCAAAGGTCTCCACCATCGCCCGCTGGGTGCCCACCAGAACGTAGGAATAGCGGCCCATATCGCCGGGGATGAGCACCGGCTGCCCGATCTCGGCATAAACATCGGGTACTTCCGGCTGCCCCGCAGGGAAGGCCCTGGTGGCCCCTTTACGATGAATACAAAGGGCGAGCCGCTTCCCATCTACCTCGTACTCCTCCATCTTGGCAATGTTGTGGGCTACATCGTAGACCATCTCCAAGCCCAGTTCGCCGAGGCTCTTGCCAAACACCCGGATAAAGGACTCCCTGGCCCAATGGGTGATGCACTGGCGGTTAGCCCAGGCATAGTTGGCAGCACAGGCCATGGCCGCAAAGTAGGCTTGCCCTTCGGGAGACCTCACTGGGGCGCAGGCGAGCTGGCGGTCGGGGAGGCTGATCCCGTACTTCGCTACCGCCGTTCCCATGGTCGCTAAATGGTCGGTGCAAACCTGATGACCAAAGCCCCGCGAGCCGGTATGGATCAGAAGCAGCACCTGGCCCACCCGCTCAATGCCCATGACCGAGGCGACTTCAGGCTCGTAGATCTCATCCACCACCCCCACCTCGAGGAAGTGGTTCCCCGCGCCCAGTGTTCCCAGCTGGGGGGCGCCGCGCTGCTTTGCCTTGGCACTCACCCGCTCTGGGTCAGCGCCCTTCATACCTCCCTGCTCCTCGGTGACCTCCAGGTCCCTCGCCTCCCCATAACCATGCTCCACCGCCCACCTGGCACCCTTGATCAAGACACTGTCCATCTCGCGCTGGTCCAGCCTCAGCTTACCCTGGGAGCCCACCCCTGAAGGGACACTTTGATAAAGGGCATCCACCAGTTTGCCGATCAGGGGGCTGACCTCCTCCTCGCTAAGGTTAGTGCGCAGCAATCGCACCCCGCAATTGATGTCAAAGCCAACCCCTCCCGGGGAGATCACGCCATCTGACACCCTGGTGGCCGCCACACCCCCGATAGGGAATCCGTAGCCCCAGTGGATATCGGGCATCGCCAGTGACCGGGATACGATCCCGGGAAGGAAGGCCACATTGGCTACCTGCTCTAAAGCCTCTTCCCCCCTGATATGGGCCAACATCCCCTCATCGGCATAGATGAGCCCGGGGACCCTCATCCCCGCCTTATAGCTCTGCGGGATCTCCCACCGATAATCGTCAATTTTAGTTAACAAGCATACCCCTTTTCGCTCTCCCACCGACACCCCCACACCCCTTTTTCACTCTCCCCCCGACATCCCCACACCCCCTAGATATCAAAGAGCACCTGAACCCTGAAGCCTCTTTCGCCCTCCCCCACCCCTTCCCCACACTCTTCCTTAACCTGTAGCATGTGGTAGGTGGCTGCCTTGACCCCCAGCTTCATCTTATGACGCGCTGGGTCGATCTTCTCCCCGTAGCAGCTTGCCCTGAGCCTGGTCTCGTCGAGTTCTCCGATTTCAAACCTCTTAAAGAGTACATTCTCCACCTCTAAGAGGTAGATCAGCTCGTTGAGCCAGGCCACCAGGAGCTCCGCTCGATCCTCAGCGGTTACCTCAACATCGTAGCAACTAGCATCGCCCACACCCTCAAGATCTATCATCAGGCTGAAGAGGGCATAGGCAGCATTAGCAAATGCCTCCTTCAGGTCTGCCCCATAGGCGGCGATGCCGATGTCAGCCGTATGGTCGATGACCTCGAACCTTTTTGCCATCTCTAATGCCCTATTATACCAGAAGGACTCCCACAGTTCACCCACGTCATTCTGAGCCGAAGCCCTGAGCGAAGCGAAGGGGCGGCGAAGAATCTATGAAATCCTTTGGGCCCTTCGCGGAGTTTACCCTGATGCGCCCAAGCTCTGAACAGAGCGAAGAGGAGATTCTTCCCCCGAGGCCGAGGCCGCCAGGTCGGCCGACACTTCGGCCTAAATCGGGGTCAGAATGACAGAAAGCGAATGGCTCAGGGTAACAAGAAAGGGAGCCTGATCTATTAAGGAAATTATATTGACAACTCATCCGCTTTCTGCTAGTTTAGGTTGATATCTTGAGGAGGTGGCGCGTGAGATTTCCCTTTATCCCCAGGGAGGAGAAGTTCTTCGACCTTTTTGAGGAGAGCGCCCGCAACCTGGTAAGGGGGGCCGGCCTGCTTGCCGAGCTTATAGGGAAGTGGGAGAATATAGAGGAGAAGGTGAGGGAAATCAGCGAGCTTGAGCACCACGGGGATAACATCACCCACCGCATTATAGCACAACTGCACGCCACTTTCGTCACCCCCATCGACCGAGAGGACATCGCACAACTCGCCGAGCGCATGGACGATGTGATGGATTTTATCGAGGGAGCTGCAGTGGCCATGCTTATCTACGAGGTGAAACGACCCACAGAAAGGGCGCAGGAGCTGGCAGATATCCTGGTCAGGACGACCTCCGAGGTCAGCGTAGCGCTACCAAGGCTGCGCCGCCGTAATCAACTAAACAAAATACCAGAGCACTGCATCGAGATAAATCGACTGGAGAATGAGGCCGATAGGGTGGTGCGCGCCGCCCTGACCGAACTTTTTCACGATCAAGTTGACCTTGCTGATGTAATCAAGTGGCGAGAGATCTATGAGCACATGGAGACCGCCACCGACCGCTGCGAGGACATCGCTAATGTCCTTGAAGGGGTTATGATCAAGCGTGCCTGAGTCTTAATTTGTTTATACTGGTAATTATTCTCGCCGTCGGCTTCGCCGTGATCAACGGCTTCAACGACGCCGCTAATGCAATTGCCACCGTTGTTGGCACCCGCGTTCTCTCCCCCTTTCGCGCCGTGATCATGGCGGTTATCCTGAACTTTGCCGGTGCCGCCACCGGCCTCGCCGTAGCCCTAACTATCGGTAAGGGCATAGTTGCCCCAGAGTTTCTAGACTACGATGTCATGCTTGCCGCCCTGGCTGCGGTCATTATCTGGGGTGGGATAGCGACACGCTTCGGCCTTCCGATAAGTATAAGCCACTCCTTCATTGCCGGGCTTGTCGGCGCCGCGATCGCCGCAGCAGGAAGCGTGTCCATCGTGTGGGGAACCTTCACCAAGGTGCTCTCCTCAGTAGCCATCGCCCCTGCACTGGGCTTCGCCGTGGGGCTATCAGTTATGGTCGGCCTAATGTGGCTATTGCGCCGCAAGGCGCCCCTGCGGGTAGAAGGCATCTTCAGCAGGCTACAGATTATCTCCGCCGCCTTCATGGCTTATAGCCATGGAAAGAACGACGGTCAAATGCCCATCGGTATTATGGCCATGGCACTGGTGATCCACACCGGCAACGAGTTCCAGGTCCCCTTCTGGGTGATCGCCCTCTCAGCGACGGCCATCTCCCTGGGCACTGCCTTCGGTGGCTGGCGCGTTATCAAGACGGTGGGGACAAGGATCACCGCTCTCAGGCCGGTTCAGGGCTTTGCCGCCGAATCATCCGCAGCCGCGGTAGTCGAGATCGCCTCATCCTTCGGTATCCCGGTGAGCACCACGCACTGCATCAGCTCATCGATCATGGGGGTGGGCGCCACCAAACGCCTCTCCGCGGTGCGCTGGGGCGTTGCCGGGAATATTGTCCTCGCCTGGATCCTTACCTTCCCTATATGTGGCATCATCGGCTGGGTGCTGGGCTCGATACTTTAACCATTGGGCTCGTCTAAAGGAGAATACGCTTGCCGAGCAACTCACGATATGTTATAAATGTGAACTAGAGAGATGAGGCCCCTCCAACCACACTTCAAGGTGTCCTGAGGATATGTCATCAAGCGGAAAGAGCGAACAAGTAAATCGGCTTTAGCCGGGGTAAAGATCCTGGAGTATGCCCAGTTAGCCGCTGGCCCCTACTGTACCAAGCTACTTGCTGACCTGGGCGCCGAGGTGATCAAGATCGAGCCGCCCCAAGTAGGCGATGAGGCGAGGAGGCGGGAGCCCTTCCTCAATGATGTCCCTCACCCGGAGCGAAGCGCTTTCTTCTTCTACCTCAATACTAGCAAGCTTGGGATTACCTTAAACGTCAGCACCGCCACGGGGCGAAAAATATTCCAGGAGCTGGTTAGGGAGAGCGATATCGTAGTGGAGGATAACCCTCCACAGGCGATGAAGGAACTGGGCCTGGATTACGAAAGCCTGGCAGGTAAAAACCCTCGCCTGATTATGACCTCGATCACCCCCTTTGGTCAGTATGGCCCTTATCGAGACTACAAGGCGTATCACCTCAATACCTATCACGGCAGCGGGGTGGCCAAAATCCTGGCCTCGATCCTGCCCGAGGATACCCCGATGCCAACCAAGGGACCAGGGTTCCTCGGGGACTACGACTGCGGACTCAACGCCGCTATCGCGACCATGGCTGCCCTATACAACCGCCTATTCACCGGCAGGGGGCAGCACGTCGACATCTCCAAGCAGGAGTCGCTAATCGCCACGGAGAGGATAGAGATAGACATGTTCGGAAATAACGAGAGAGGTAGCACCGTCTGGTTGCAATATATGGTAGGAGGATTGCAGCGCTGCAAAGACGGCTACGTGATGATCACCCTCGGCGGGAAGCACCACTGGGAAGGCCTCATCAAGCTCCTGGGTAACCCCGATTGGGCTCAGGATGAGAAGTATGAGGAGGAGATAAATACTTATATCCATGCCCAGGAGATAAATAAGCATATTGCGGAATGGATGATTAATCAAAGCAAGGAGGAGGTCTATCACCGGGCACAGGCCTTGAACTGCCCCATCGGCATGGTGAACACTGTGGAGGACCTAGTCGCTTCGGAGCAGCTCCAAGTGCGGGGGTTCTTTGCCGAGGTGGAGCACCCCGAGATGGGCAAGTTCAAATGCCCCACCGCATCCTATCGCTTCTCCAAGACACCCCTGCGGTTTGAGCTTTCCGCCCCCCTCCTCGGCGAGCACAACGAAGAGGTCTTCGGTAAGCGGTTGGGCTATACCCCCGAGGAGCTGACACATATGAGAGGTGCCGGGATCATATAAACAGGAGGGCTATCGAATGTCACGCCTCCCCTTAGATGGGATAAGGATTACCGACTTCACCTGGGCCTGGGCCGGCCCCTACGCCACCCTGCTCCTCGCCTTTATGGGCGCCGAGGTGATCAAGATCGAGACCAACAAGCGCCCCGACCACGCCAGGTTGCGCGCCCTGGCAACCGGCCCCGGCGCTAAGGATCCTGACCTTTCGCCCATATTTAACGACCTCAATCTCAACAAGGTGGCCATCACCCTCGACCTCACGCAGCCCAAGGCAGTGGCGCTGGCAAAAAGGTTGGTGAGCATAAGCGATGTGGTGGCGGAGAATTTTCGTCCCAGGGTGATGGACAGGCTGGGGTTGGGATACAACGCCCTCAAGGAAGTGAAGCCTGATATTGTAATGCTCTCCTCATCATCGGTGGGCGCCGTGGGGCCCGAGAGTAAATACGCCGGCTATGCCCCCATCTTCGCCGCCCACGGTGGCCTTGCCCACCTCACCGGCTACCCCGAAACCCGACCCGTCCCCCTCATGGGTTCCAGCGACCTTAGGAGCGCCGCCACCACTGCCTTTGCCATCCTCATCGCCCTCTATCACCGTGCGCGTACCGGTGAGGGTCAGCGTATCGACCTCTCCTCAGTCGAGACGATCTCTGTACTAATTGGCGATGCCCTCCTCGACTACATCATGAATGGCCGGGTCCCTATCCGCAAGGGAAACCGCGATGAAATTATGGCGCCCCACAACTGCTATCCCTGCCAGGGTGAGGATAAATGGGTCTCCATCGCCATCGCTACCGAGGAGGAGTGGCAATCATTCTGCGATGTTATGGGAAATCCTCCCTGGATCAGGGATGAAAAATTCTCAGATGCCTACCGAAGGTGGCAGAACCAGGAGGAGCTCGACCGGCTCATCGGGGATTGGACGATAAATTACACCCACCATGAGGTAACGGAAAGGCTGCAGCAGGCTGGGGTCGCCGCCATACCCTCCTTCGATGGAACGGAGCTATTCCAAGACCCCCACCTCAAAGAGCGGGGATTTGCCACCGAGGTGACGCACCCCAAGATCGGAAAGCGCATCGTGCTCGCCCCGCCGTGGAAATTTTCCGACACGCCAGCGCAGATCTCCCGCCGTGGCCCACTACTCGGTGAGCACAATGAATATGTTTTTGGCGACCTCCTCGGCATACCAAAAGCGGAGATTGCCCAAATGGAGGAAGAGGGGGTTTTCTACTAGAGAACCTCTCTTATCAGGATGTTCTCTTTAGCACGATCCACGGCATACTGACAGGCCTCAAATGCCTCCTGGCGATGGGGAGCTGCAATAGCAACAACCATGATGACATCCCCCACCTCAATCCGACCCACCCGATGACAGATAGCCACATCCTCCAGACTCCACCTAGCCCTGACCTCTTCACCGACCTCCCGAAGCAGCTTCTCCGCTGCCTGCTGATTCTCCTCACACTCAGCGAAGCGCAGCCTCCTGCCATCGGCGGAGTATCCGCGCAATGACCCGATAAAGCTCACCGTTGCCCCGTTACTGGACTCCCCTCCCACCCTGTCTATAATAAGGTCGGGGGTGATGGGGTCTAGCGTTACCTCAACCACGCTTTTTCGCACTCTTCGCCGGTTTAGGCAGAGAATCCTCGATAACACTCTTATCCTGATCCCCCGGAGCCACTTCTGTGGCCGCCTCTTCAACAGGCTTATTAAAGAGTGCCTCCAGCTCCTCGCCCTCTATGGTCTCGTTGGCGATCAATGCCTCCGCTAACTGCACCAGCTTTCCCTTGTTCTTGGCGAGGATCTCAGTAGCCACGCCATGGGCGTGTTGAATAAGCTGCTGAACCTCCTTATCGATCTCGTCCGCAACCCTGTCACCATAGTCTTTCTGCTCCGCAATCTCGCGCCCCAGGAAGACCAATTCCTCCCTTCGCCCGAAGGTGCGGGGGCCCAGCTTCTTGCTCATCCCGTATTCGGTGACCATCTTGCGGGCGATCTTGGTTGCCTGCCCTATGTCGCTTTCAGACCCGGTGGTCATTTCATGAAAGATCAGTTCCTCGGCGCAATGCCCGCCAAGCAGGGTGGCCAGCACATCGTTAAACTGAGAGCGGGTCCACAGATAGCGATCTTCGGTGGGCAGAAGGCGAGTGTAGCCACCCATCGTGCCACGAGCGATTATCGAGACCTTATGCACCGGGTCGGCGTGGGGAAGCATCCTGGCTGCAAGGGCATGGCCCGATTCATGGTAAGCGGTGATCTCCTTCTCCTTGGGGCTGATGATCCTGCTCTTCCGCTCCGGGCCGGCGATCACCCGGTCGATGGACTCCTCAAGCTCCAGGAGGCTGATTTGCTTCTTATTGCGCCGCGCCGTCAGGATGGCCGCCTCATTCACCAGGTTGGCGAGGTCAGCGCCCGAAAAGCCCGGGGTCTGTTTAGCAACGATCTCCAGATTGGCTGAATCATCCAAGGGCATACCCTTGGCGTGCACCTCCAGGATCGCCTTACGACCCTTAATATCGGGGCGGTCCAACACCACCTGTCGGTCAAAGCGGCCGGGGCGAAGCAACGCCGGGTCGAGGATATCGGGACGATTTGTCGCTGCCACAACGATGACATTGGTGGAGGAATCGAAGCCATCCATCTCCACCAGGATCTGGTTGAGGGTCTGCTCCCTTTCGTCATGGCCGCCGCCGAACCCCGCTCCCCGGTGACGCCCCACAGCGTCGATCTCGTCGATAAAGACGATACAGGGGCTATTACGCTTCGCCTGGTCGAAGAGGTCCCTCACCCGGGAGGCACCCACGCCGACAAACATCTCCACGAACTCGCTGCCGCTTATGGAGAAGAAGGGGACGCCAGCCTCACCGGCCACCGCACGACCAAGCAGGGTCTTCCCCGTGCCCGGCGGTCCCACCAGGAGCACCCCTCTCGGGATTCGCGCCCCCAGGGCGGAGAACTTCTCCGGGCTCTTGAGGAACTCCACCACCTCCTGGAGCTCCATCTTCGCTTCATCGACCCCGGCGACGTCATTGAAGGTAGTGGCGGGGTTGGTGCTGGGAAACAGGCGCGCCTTGCTCCGGCCAAAGCTCATCGCCTGATTTCCCGCCCCCCGCGCGCGGCTGAAGATGAACCAGATCACGCCAATAAAGAGAACCAAAGGCAATAGGGTGAAGAGCAAATTGCCCCAATTAAAGCCGCTCGGTGGTTGTGGATCGAGCGCCACCTTGCTCATATCTACTTCACGTGCCACCAGATAATCGTAAAGCTCCGCGGTGCTTCCCACAAAACTGGCCTTAAATATCTGGGTATCCCCTTCCATTGCGGTAAGGGTATCCCCCTCTTGCACTATCCGGTTAATGTTGCCTTCTACAGTACCGTCTGACAACTCTACAGAGCCCGTTACCGTTAGTGCTACCAGGTCGTCAAGTGAGCCAGACTTAACTTCGGGAGAAGTGGGGAAAAAGGCAAAGAAGAGCACCACCAGCGCTGCGATCACCACCAGATAAATAATGCCTCTTTTCAGGAACTTCGAGCTCATTCCTCACTCCAAACCGCGAGGCGTGAATTCCTCGCCTTCCACCATATCTATCTATTATAACAAAAAGCGCTTCATAATTAAATAGCGAGGGGCATTTGTTGCCCCCCTCCCTCATGTGTATTATACTTAATAACGATGGGCCTTGACGTCGCTTACGAGAAGGCGCTAAAAGACATGGCACGGCTCAGCCCCCTTGTTGCTGCCTCCATGAGTGGGGCTAGTTTCGATAAGGGAAGGTTCACCATGCCATTCTTCCACCGCTCCTTCACCGTCCACCTCCCCGAGGTGAAGGTGGCGGAGGTGGGAAGCGATACCCCACCCCCCAGGTTTCTCGAGATACTATTAATGCACTACCTGGTGAATGCCGATGGCACACCCGTATCGGGTATGTGGGTCACCTATCGTCATCTCCCCGGGGCTTACCTCTTCGAGCAAAGGTTCACTAATATGGCGTTGCAACCCCTGCTCGATAGCTTTGGCAACGATGCTGAGGGGTTCCGCCAGGCCGCCTTGTCCATCGGGGGCAGGCCAATGACCCGCACCGGCGATGCTGCCTTCAGATTTCTGGCGCTGCCCAAAATCCCTATGGGATGTATCCTATATCTCGGCGATGATGAGGTGTCCCCCTCCATTAACATACTCTTCGATGCCGTTGCCCCCCACTATCTGCCTACCGAGGACCTTTCTTATCTCGGCCTTCACCTAAGTGCAACGTTGCAGGGCCATAAAACTAGCTCCGATCGAGAGGAGGGGCATCTTGGCAAACATTGACCTGCTACCCCAAAATGGAATCGTTTAAAGGAGAAAACAGTAATGGCTAGTCCTGTAGTTCTTTGTGAAGTAAAAGACCGGATCGCTTACATAACAATAATACGCCCCGATAAACGGAATACTCTAAATACCGAGCTATATGTTGAGGCGGGCAAGGCATGGCAACTTTTCGAACAGAAGGAGGTAGGTTATGTGTGATTGGTGTGAGAAGTATGGTGATGGGTATGAGAGGTGGTACTTCAACCCGGCTAACTATGCGAGGAGGCTTTACAAGATTAGAAAGGAGGAGACCGAGGCATCAGGGGCGGAGGCCAACCCCCAGGCTGCAGGGGGAATGGCGTTTGTCGGCCGCGATTTTCTCGAGGCCAGGGAGAGGGGGGACACGGCGGAGGTGGAGCGGATAAAGCAGCAGATCGAGGGTGCCATGTGGCTCACCCACTTCGGGCAGGTGATCACCCTTGAGGAGGCCCTCAAGATCACCGACATCATGTATCCCATTTCCCTGATAACCTGCGCCTGTCGCCGCTCCATGGAGGGTCTCCCCGATGATGAGAACTTCACCTGCATGGGAATGGGGGCAGGGATGTATAAATGGGAGCGCTGGCCCGATACCTATCGAGGAGGGGTTCACTTCCTTACCCCCGACGAGGCGAAGGAGGTCTTGACCAAGCTGAACAAGAGGGGCCTGGTACACTCTATCTATACCTTTGGCACCCCCTATCTCGCCGGTTTGTGCAACTGCGACTACCCAGATTGTGCCGCTATCAGGACAGCGATCGATCTAGAGATCAAGATCCTGTGGAAAGGGCACTATGTAGCTAAGATCGATCCCGAGCTATGCAATGGCTGCGCCTCGTGCGTGCACCGCTGCCAGTTCAGGGCGCTCAGCTTCGTCCCCAACAGAAACAAGGCCTATATCGACCAGCTCCAGTGTTTTGGCTGCGGGCTTTGCGCTACGGAGTGCGACCAGGAGGCGATCACCCTGGTGGAGCGGGCCAGCCTTCCTGCTCTGGCAAACGTATGGTAAATATGAATAGAAAGGGGTTAAAGATGCTGCCCACAATCACCGTTAACGACGAAAAGTGTAAAGAACCCATCTCCTGCCGCAAGTGCCTGCTTATTTGCCCCACACACGTTCTCGGGCTGGGCACCGATGTGGGGCCCCAGAAGTTCCGTGAGATAGACCCCAGCCACTTCATTGTGAGAGCGGTGCGCTTCGACAAATGCAGCGGCTGCATGGACTGTGTTAATGTATGCCCGCAAAATGCCATTCGGGTGAGCTTTAGCGGAGGTGATGCGAGATGACTATGGGTTGGAAATACGCCAAGCCAATAAAGGAAAAACTGATGACCCTGGAGGAGCCGGGGAAAGCGCTGCCCTTCGATGCTGATCGCGGGCTGGTCGATGAGATCACGGCGCAGTGCGATATTGAGGCGCTGGTGGAAAGCCTCAAGGGCAAGGATGAGAAGGTGGCAGGAGAGGCCCTGGAGGCCTTCGGCAAGGAGCTTATGAAGCTTACTATTGAGCTTGCCGATGGCAAGTATATCGATCGCACCGGCGAGATGGTGGAGAGAGTGGCCAAGCAGACGGGGGTCTCTTTCCCTCATCGCTTCGAGCGCTATGTGGAGCTTTCCATCCTGGCCTCGCGACCCACCGACAGGTGGAACATCGCCAAAGCGACCACCAAGGAGCTGGTGCTCCAGGTCTCTAGCTGTGCCCTAAACAAAGCGATGGCGGAGGCAGGACTCGCGCTTCCCTGCAAGGCGATGTGCCTTGCCTGCTTCAAGGTAGCCGCTGACAAGACCGGCGATAAATTAAATATGGAAATGAGCAAGACACTGACCAAGGATGGTATGTGTGAGTTCACTTTTTCGCTCCAGTCGTAGGATAAGATGTGGATTCGGCGTATTCATATCGCCGCCTCACGGGGGATGGCAGGAGTCATGGGGATTTAACGGTTTCCAGTGGTCCAGAAGCTTTCGAGCCCACAGAGTGGGGCTCGAGGAGTTCCTCGAGGAGTGGTATGACCGAAGTGCCGAGAACTGCAACCTCTTCGAGAACATCAGCGAGGTGGATAAATACAGCGTCACCTGCACCGTGTGTAGCCACTTCGAAGAGGAGTGCTGCTCCCCTGGCTCCAAGGGCCCGAGCATCCTCAGCCTGCTCAAGGCCTCCTACAGTCACGATGGACTGGCCTGGCAATAGTGACCGGTAGCAGAAACAGAAAACACTTAAAACATCCCTAGGTTCGAAAATGGCGATAGTCATTGACACAGCAAACCTAAAACCCTAAAATAGTCATCGAAAGCGGAAACCCAAAGTACCTAAAATAACAAAGTGAACCAGGAAAAAACCTTAGTTCAAGCGGCGACGCATTTCCTTGCTAGCTTGCCTCCCCAGGAGAGGGAGGAATACCAGCAAGAGTTGAATAAGTTTGTTCGCTGGTATGGCAGGGAGCGCCCCTTGAGCCAGCTTGCCGCCCGCGAGGTAGCAAGTTACGCCGAGAGGATGGAGGGTTCCTCAGCCAACACCATGAAAAGGCTGGCACCGGTGAGGGCTTTCCTATCCTATGCCAAGAAGGAAGGGCTCGTCAAGAATAATCTTGCAGTCCATCTTCGCGTGAAAAAAGGGTCGCTCAAGCAAGAGCCACCCGGTAGGGGACGTATCGAGGCAATCATCCTGACACCAGAGGGTTACCAGGAGCTGAAAGCGGAGCTTTCCGCCCTTCAAGGGGAGCGCCCCAGGATTGCCGATGATATCCGTAAGGCTGCCGCCGATAAGGACTTCCACGAAAACGCCCCCCTCGATGCCGCCAAGGACCATCAAGGGATGGTTGAGGCGCGGATCAGGCAACTGGAAACTATTCTCAAATCGGCGGTGGTCACTACAAAGAAGGGTGATAGCGCAAAGGTGATGCTGGGCAGCATAGTCACCCTTCAAGACCTCTCATCCAATGAAGAGCTGCGCTATACTCTGGTCAACCCCAGCGAGGCGAGCCCCTCAAAGGGCAAACTCTCCATCGACTCACCCACAGGGAAGGCGCTCCTCAGTCGCCGGCAGGGCGAGACCATCGCGGTTGCCGCTCCAGCGGGCACGCTGCGCTATCGCATAGCGAGGATCGAGGACTAAGCACGATACCCTAAAAGGAGCTGCGCTTAAGCGGCAGACTTTCACTTCTTGTGGCGTGATATGCAGCAAGCGCTAAGTTCAAGCGCTCACCGACCCCCGGCTACTGGTGACCAGGGAGCTCAAGAAAATCGAGTTGTCGATGAAAAGTGAAACTCTTGGCCCTCTTAATGAGATGGGTTACTAAAATAAAAAAGGAGGTAGCGATGAAATTCTTATCAAAGGAACTGATTGATGAAATGTTGAAGCAAGCGGAAGCAGATCCGGAGCTCCCGTCAAAGCTTAAAGGGCTGACCATCAGGCTCCTCATGGTAGGCACTGACTGCCCAGGGAATGAAGACAGGCAATACTCGATCATTCTTGCAGATGGGAATCTTATCAGTATGGAAATGGAGACGCAGCCCGCCCCCAGTGACCTGAGGACTGCACCCCTCGATAAAACCAAATATGATTCCCGGGTCATTTGCTCTTATGAGACGCTCCTCGACTTAGTGCAGGAGAAGATGAGCATGGTGGCAGCACTAGGGAAGGTGACGATTGACGGGGACTTACCCAAATTGATGACTCAGGTAGAGGGATTTATCGCTCTACTGCAATTTATGAACACACTGCCTCTAGAGTATTGATGTCAGTTTCCCCTTGCAGACTGGTCGGGGTGATAGGATTCGAACCTCCGACCTCTTGCACCCCATGCAGTTTTGGCAAAAGGCGGGAACCCCTTGCCTCCTTTCCGAGGTTCATTATAACCCATCAGCGTTTTCAGGAATGGACTTTTGTGTGGTCGCGCGCGGTGGTGGATTCGAACCGCCGACACCCTGATTAAAAGTTATCAAAGGACTTCTCGTATCTGGAGGAGAGCAAAACCCTGATTTTGAAACCCTAACTTGGTGCCTTTATCACCCCCGTATTTCTACCAGTTAAGGACTCACCACTTAGGCCTTCGACCGATACTACTGTAATAATTAGCGGGTTATTTTGCAATATCTGTGATGTGGGTGTGATGTCTGTGTGATGCGGAAATAGGGTGAAGCACCGGGCAGTCAGGGTATACGCAACCCTCAGCAATTTGCACTCTTCCAGGATCACCCCTCCAGCTTTTACAGAACGCTTTGAGTCCGGCGTAGCCAATAATCCATTCCCAACTTCGACGTGGGGCAGTTGAAAGGCACCTCGCGGAAGTGCATTACACCTTATAGCTGCCGTGGTTTCTGCCCTCTCTTATTTCCTCAGGAATAAGGTCGGATACTTTCGCCGTCGCGACACATACAGCTGTGTCTGCCGCACCATAGTAGACGAGAACCTCATCGTTATCCTCGAGGACCTCCTTATCCACAATTGGGACAGCGCCGCACGTGAATACTACATTGGGAACGTAGCATCCCTCCTCGCCAAGCTCACACCTGTCCTCTGGCTCCAATACAGGATTGGGAGATCGATAGACCAGCTTGCCCGGATCGTCCAGTGCCACCAGCAGGACACCCAGCCGGTAGACAAAGGACTGGTCAACACCGTGATAGATGAGCAGCCAGCCATACTTGGTCTTGATAGGCTGACACCCGCCGCCAATTTTGAACCCATCCCAAGCCATTCCTGCTCCTGGGCCTAGCAGTATTCGATGGTCTTCCCGGGGCCAGGGAGAGTCCAGACGCTCAGAGGAGGAAAACCAAATACTTGGCTCAATCCTATGGAACATGACGTACCGTCCGTCGAACATCTCCGGAAACAAAGTGGCATCCTTATTCTCAAAGCCTGGGAAAATAAGGCCATGCTTTCTCCACTGGCTCCACCGACGGCCTAGGAAGTCCTCAAGAGCGATAGAAGCTAGCGCGATCTGCGAAGTCACACCATCATAGGCTGTATACAACACATAGATGCGTTCCCCTATCAGGACGGGCCTTGGATCCTCGCAACCCCTCTTCTCCCACTTTTCCCCCGGTTCAAATATCGGGCCCTCCAACCTCTCGTCGATATGAAAGCCATCGGAGCTTATGGCCAGCCCAATTCGGGAGACCTCATCCTCTCCGCATGCGCGATACAGAATGTAGATCTTGCCATTCAACTTTATGGCACCCGGATTGAACACGTACTTGGACTCCCAGGGATGTTCCGTTATCGCCCGCATAATGGGATTCCCCGTGAACCTGAACAGCTTGCCTGCTTCAGGCTCCGCCGGACGTGGCAATTGCTCTGGCATAACCCCCTCCACCGCTTCCCATCCGGGCAGGATCAGCCGAGCCAGGTTATCCGATTCCTCCCCGTGACCCATAAGCTCCATGATCTTCCTGTCCATATACTCCTCGGTGCCGCCTACGGCCTTAAGCATATCCACCAGAAACTCCCTTGACGCCCAGTCTCTCTCTACATGCAGTGACAGAGGCTTGGGCAAGCCTTTGCCGCCTTTGAAGCTGTAGCTGGACCAAGTCCAAGCAGAGCAAGGGAGGAACGTCCCGTCGGGAAGGGACAAGGCAAGATGGTAGCAATTCGCGAGGTAGCTTAAGTTTGTCGTCAGATGCAACAAATAGGGATCCCCCCCCTTTTCGAGATCGCTGATCATCTTCCTGAAATGCTCGATTACTTTTCTCTGGAGCTTGTTTTCAAATATGTTATGCGCTGACAAAGGATCCTTTCCCCAGTGGCCTTTCAGTGAGTTTATTACCCTGGTCCCGAATTCTTTTCTCTCTCGCGCGAACTGCTCCCAGACTTCCCCGATACTCTCAGCCTCAACGATATTCTTAGCTATTGTGAGAGAATAGCGTAGCTTGGGGAATTCGCCGCCGGCTCCTGCGGGCAGGTTGATGATGACTATCCTTCCGGCAAGCTTGACCAAGTGCGATGGCTCTCTGAGTTGGTTAAGTAGGGGGAAATCATCATAGCTTTCCACCAGTGGCTCTATGCTCAAATGAGTGAAATGCTCCGGGCGGGCGTTTCCCGCTATCCAATCCCACACTCTTGCCTGGTGTTCCTCCTCCTCTGAGAGGCATGCCAGAGCCAGGATATCATTTGGCCCATATTTCTCTCCAAGATCATCCAGACTAGTTGCCCCGAATCTGATAAACAAGTTCTTGGGGGGATTGCGTTCCAGGAGCCGGTCGGCCACCTCGGGCTTCAGAGCGAAGGTTGCAGAGTGAGGCATGTTCTGGAATATGGCCCTGGCGACACTCACGGTTCCGTGCACGGTCGAGAGATCACCAGTTAAAAGGAGTTCGCCCGTGTCCTTTTCCACCGCGAGCATCAGCTCTCTCAGGCTCCTGACTATCTCGTCAGAAGTCGCCTCTGGCGGTAACTTGAGCCCATCACGAAGAAAGTCCTCGAATTCCTTTCGGTACCTCTGAAGAATACCTTTATATATGTTATCGGTGCTTACGATCTCGTCGGTAGGCGCGATAAGTTCCTTGGGTGCTATAAGAGGAAATCCAGGTATGAACTCACGGTACGTCACCCTGGGCAGAAGGGGCTCAAGCGCCTCTTCCTTCTCGCTCCACCTCACCAGGAAGTCAGGTTTCCGCTTGATGAATTCCTCGGTATTCTGCTCAATCACCCATTCCGCCACGGAAGCCATTAAGTACTCCGCCCCCTCGGGATAAGCAACACTTAACCGCTCCTTGGACCCGCCAAGCTCCTGTGCAAAGCAGGCCTCCCTGGCGTTGCAGATTGGAATGAAAGCATTTAGGATGTTGTCCTTGGTGTATTTCTGCTCCAGACAGTAAGTAAGCAGGAAATCGTAAGTGATCTCCGCCCAGAGACCTGCAGAGCACCTGAAGTCGTGCGGATCACTTCCTCGTAGCTTCCGCAGCTCTCTTAACGCCTCTCGAGACAGGAACTCTTGGTACAATCCTTCAAACTCATTGAAACCTTCTTTGTACCGCTCAATCTGCTTGATGGGGTTTGTTGTTACCTCTTCTGGCCAGTGGTTCTTTCTTTCCCCGAAAATGGCTATAGGGTGGACTATGTCCCCTTGCTGCTGCCACCACTCTTTGCCATCCAATGTCCCTTCGAAGACTGCCCTGATCTGCTGCCTCCACACCGTTTCACTGTCTGGGTGGCCTCCATTAATCTTCACTCCAAGGCTTGTTTCGCACATCTTCGCTGCGCTGGTGACAGCTTTTATGATAAGCCGGATATCAAGACCGTGCTCACCGACTTGATCGCTCCAGATATCAGGGTTATCGAGATAAGCTCTGACTAACTTGCTTGAGACCCCCAGTATTGAGCTTGGCAAACCCGCTACTTTGAGATTGAAAATGGAAGCGAGCAAAGGACGAACTAAGTGATGTGAGCCCGGCGCATCGAGGTAATGACGGTTGAACCTAGGAATAACAAGGTCCATAGCTTCCTTGCTTATTGGAAAAAGTAGACGCCTCACCCATTCTGGAGCCAGACCTTCAATGTCGCCCTTAACGTCTCTGCTTTTAAGGTCTGCCTCAAACAGGGTTAGGTCGGCATGGAGTCTGTTTGCTACTTCCATTATTGCCTTCACGCTCCATACCCTGCCACTCACGAGTTCATCTTTCATTAGGAAGGCAATGTGCCGTATGGTTTGCCTCAGAAGGACTTGCCGAACTGCCTGTAGGGCTTCCTCTCCCTCCTTGCCACCAACGCAAACAAGGACGCACCTCTTATCAGGGTAGAACTGGACAAGTGCTCTTACCAAGGTCTCACAGACGTGCCCAATTGTATCGGCTTCATTTCGGAAAGGGATGCCAACTACTACATCAGCTTCCCCTATTTCGCTTGCCTCTACGAGAGGTTCAATCAGCGATGCCGCGTAGGCTTCTTCAAAATCCAGGGTATCTCTAGTCATCTCTTCGAAGTCTGCTCCGCGTCTAAATAGGGAATCGTCTGGTATTGAAGTAAACTATCTATAATACATTAGCACATACGCCATTGACCATACAATAGCTCTTGCGCGCAGGAGGAAATGTGAGGCCTGAGCCAATCATATTCTTCCCGCCATAAGATAGTCACTGAAGCCCATGAGTACCTGAAAGAAAGACTCAGCCAATACCCTGGAGAGAGACCCTACTTCCAGACGATAGAGGGCTCTTTCTCGGTGACACCACTAGCGGTGAAAAGAGGTGAAGTTGGAGCCAGGCGCTGAAACCTCGAACGGCAGAGTTGCTCTGCCAGCTCAAAGTGCTTCAAGGCCTGATTTCTCCATGAGAACTCCTCGGCATATCTGACCGCTCTCTCTGACATCTTATTCCTGAGCCCGGGATCCAGTATAAGCCATATAATCCCGTCAATTAGGCGTCCAAAGTCCGGCAATGACAACCCACCAGCCATTTTCACCGTTTCGCCAACACCCTCCATGTCCCTGCAGGCGATGGTAGCCCCAGCGCCCAAGGAATGGGCTATCATTCCGCTCTGAGTGCAGTCGCTCGGCCAGTAGAATTGGATATCCAAAGCTCTTAGCATGACAGGGAGTAGATCTACAGGCAAAAAAGTCTCTGAAAAGAAATGTCCTGCGTCGTTGTACCGCGCCATCAGTTCCGCGACACGCTTACTGTCGGCTCTGTTGTCGCGTTGCCGCAAGAAGCCAACATAGACCGCTGCAATCTTTCTACCAGGCATCATCTCATGCAGCACATCACGGACATGATAGAGGGGTTCTATACCTTTGGCGGCCGTGATAAATCCAGTTCCGCCTATTAGAGTCGTCTCCGGGTCAAGGAAGATGCCTTCCTGCATCAACTTGCCTTTGCTTGCTTGATCCAATCCGGATTCGCCTATCAAGAATTCATGAATTCTCGCCTTGGCGTCCAATCGGCTCATTCGGGCTATTTCAGGGTAGAGATGAGTGCCGTGCCTCAGCAGATGCACCTTATCCCAGTACTCCGGGAATGCTCGCGTCACCGCCTGATAGCTGCCCTCACTAAATACCGTGACCGCATCGATGTGTGGCAGTAGCAATTGCAGGAATGAGTACTCCCGCCGGCGCAGCCCGAAGATCGTTTCACCGCTCTGAAAGTGAAGTGAGTGAAGGCTCACCACTTTGGTCTGGCCCAAGTCTCTTAGCATACTTACGAATCTGACATCGTCTGGCCAGATGCCCCATTCGTGTTGAAACCAGAGAACTTCATTTTCACAGTATCTCATTCCCTTCACGATGGAACTGGCAGAGAAATCCTCGCGGCTAGGTATGCAGTAACAGACAGGGTCAGTGAGCGAGACTCTATCGTTGCTAAGAGGTACCCCGTACTTATCCAGATTGAAAGACAGCACGGACCATGTGCCGGGTAGGCTTTCCCTAGTGATGAATTCCGCGTAGTCCGCAATCCCACAGATTATGGGCCTATATGGTGTAATAAAAGTAATGCACGCCATCTAACCCTCCTCGACATCATTATTTCGCAACATATATTATCTTATATTAACATATATTAATATATATTATGCTATATATAGCACATTTTAATGTACTTGTCAAGTGCACAAACGACTATTTATATGAAATAAGGTTATTGGGTTGTGCTCCCTGAGATTATAAATTTCAACTCGCCTAGCGCAGGAATAGACCTGGCCGGAAAGGATCCCACCTGCATACCAGCCTACCGGATGCAGGCTGGGGGCATTCAACCACGGACAATAACAAGCACGTGCCCGCCTGTCACAAAGTGACTAGTGCTTTTCGTAGCTAAGGGAGTGTTGATACGAAGCATATAGATACCATGACCATCAAAGACAGAGCAGGTGGGAAAGCCCGGAAATGGTGCAGCGATATACTCGCTCTGTAAGCTTTAGTGATAGCTTGAAGTTTTATAAGGCGCTACTAGGGTGAAGCTGCCCTAATTTCGCTTGCCTTTACGAGAGGTTCAATCAGCGATGCTGCGTAGGCTTCTTCAAAATCTAGGGTATCTCTTGTCATCTCTTCGAAGTCTGCTCCGCGTCTAAATAGGGAATCGTCCTTCTAGATGA
>SOIC01000038.1 GCA_004377275.1 Dehalococcoidia bacterium | reverse complement strand
TCGGCGGGACTTTCATCCATATCTCGCCAGTGGCCATGGCGCAGGCGATGTCTGTTGAGCCCATCCCGGTGGCGAAGGCCCCCAGCGCGCCATAGGTACAGGTATGGGAATCGGCACCCACAACCACTTCGCCGGGCAGCACCAGACCCTGCTCCGGCAGGAGCACATGCTCGATGCCGCCACTACCCACCTCGAAATATATAACTCCCTGCTCCCAGGCGAAATCCCGCATGAGCTTCGCCTGCTCCGCCGAGGGGATGTCCTTGTTGGGGACAAAGTGGTCGGGGACCATCACAACCCTCTTCGGGTCGAAGACACTTTTCACGCCAATGCGCTCAAACTCCCTGATGGCGATGGGGGCGGTGATGTCATTGGCCATAACCAGGTCAACCCTGACATTTAAAAACTCGCCAGGGCTGACCTTATCCTTTCCGCTATGGGCCGCTAGGATCTTTTCTGATATGGTCGATCCTGTCATTCTCCACCTATTCTCTTGGGAAGCCTCAGCACGATAAGCACCACAGCAGTGGCCACGGGAGCCAGGATATATAGCCCGGCACCAGCAGCAAGCCCTATAGCGGCAACCGCCCAGATGCTGGCTGCAGTGGTAAGCCCGACCAAGATTCCCTCTCTGGTACTTATGATTGCGCCGGCACCCAGGAATCCAATTCCGGCGACTATACCGGCGGCTACCCGGGCAGGGTCACCACCCTCTCCAAAGCCGTATATGGAGGCGATGGTGAACAGGGCAGCACCGATACAGACCAGCAAGTGGGTGCGAAGCCCGGCCGCTTTTCCAGCGTGCTGCCGCTCCAATCCTATGAGCGCTGCCAACCCCACCGCCAGCAAGAGGCGCAGAACCATCTCCAATTCCGGTGACAAACGGCATCCCCCTTACATAATAATTTAGGCTTTAGATTTCTGGATTCTCCTCAGGTTTTTCAGGTGCTCATCCTTGTGGCCCGGCTCGAGGGTGGTAAGCTTTTCACAGGACTCGAACTCATCGCACTGAGCGCAGCTACGATAGCCCCGCTCCAAGCAACACTTTCGTATCTTGCAAAAAGGGTTGCCGCCCCCTTCGAGGCACCCCCTGCACCTGAGGCCGGCAAGGGCATCGAGACTCTTTTTAAAGGAGTCGTAGTCTCCTAAGAAGGGGATCGTGGGCCACACCTGCTTCATCTTCTCCGCCCGCATCGTGCGCCGCAGCCCCTTCGCCGCCTCGCTTATTGTTTTGGTGTAGCCGAAGCACGTGCTGCAATCGAGACCGCAGTAAGCCATCAGGGAATGGGGTTTTGTCTCCGCCATTTTTTCGCTACCTGGTCGGTATCGATGCAGCTACTAATCGGTAAGCAACACGAAGATAGTTATCATGAGAGCAGCGAGACTACAGGACAGGCTCACCAAGGCCAATACCATGATTATCTTAACATTTCGCTCCAGGCCCTGAAGGCGACGCTCCATCTCTTCTTCAGCCACTATATAACCCCCTACTCTTTGCCCTTCGCCGCCAGAAGCCGATTTAATGCGTTCATGTAGGCTTTGGCTGAGGCGACGATGATATCAGTGGCGGCACCCCGACCGGTATAGACCCTGCCCTCACTCTCGATCCTGATGGTCACCTCGCCGATGGCATCGATGCCCTCGGTGATCGACGTGACGCTGAACTCGATGAGTTTATTGGGAACGCCTACCAGGCGATTGATCGCCTGATATACGGCGTCCACCGGCCCCGCCCCCAGAGCAGCATCGGCCAGCACCTGGCCATCGGGGGCGACGAGCTTAACCATGGCCGTTGGCACGCTCTGGTCGCCGCAGGAGACCTGCACCTGCTCCAGATGGTAGGCTTCCGATATGGTGCGCATCTCCTCGGCCACCAGGGACTCGAGGTCGCGGTCGGTGACCTCCTTCTTCTTGTCGGCGAGCCCCTTGAAGTCGGAGAAGGCGCGATCGAGGTCCGCTTCACTAAGGCCATAGCCCAGTTCCTCCAGCCTAGCTTTCAGGGCGTGGCGCCCGCTATGCTTGCCCAGCACCAGTGTGCTTGAGGGCAACCCGATGGAGCGGGCATCCATAATCTCATAGGTGGTTGGCTCCTTAATGATGCCATCCTGATGAATCCCCGCCTCATGGCGGAAGGCGTTGGCCCCCACGATGGCTTTATTGGGTGGGATAGAGAAACCGGTGAGCTCGCTCACCAGGCGACTGGTCTTATAAATCTGGGAGGTATCGATATTGGTGGTCAGGTCGAAGAAGTCCTTGCGGGTCTGCAGCGCCATCACGATCTCCTCCAGCGAGGCATTTCCCGCTCGCTCGCCAATGCCATTAATGGTGCATTCCACCTGGCGGGCGCCTGAGGCGAGCGCTGTCAGGCTGTTGGCCACCGCCAGCCCGAGGTCATCATGGCAGTGAATGCTGACCACCGCCTTGTGGATATTGGGCACGTGCTCAAAGATTCCACTGATCAGCTTACTGAACTCCTCAGGGGTAGTGTAGCCAACGGTATCGGGGATATTTACCGTGGTGGCTCCGGCCTCGATCACCGCCTCGGTGATTTGGTAGATGAACTCGGGGTTGGTTCGCGTAGCATCCATCGGGGAGAACTCCACATCCTCCACGTGCCCCTTGGCGCGCGCCACCATCTCGCAGGCTAATTCTAGAATCTCAGCCTGCCCCTTTTTTAGTTGATAGGTGAGGTGAATTTCCGAGCTAGAGAGGAAGACATGGACGCGGGGCCGCTTGGCCTTCTTTATCGCCTCCCAGGCGCGATCGACGGCCTCCGCATCAGCATGGGCCAGGGCGCAGATCGACGACCCTTTCACCTCCTCGGCGATAAGACGCACCGCCTCGAAATCTCCCGGCGAGGCGATAGGAAAGCCGGCCTCGATAACATCGACGCCGAGCTTATCCAGTTGCCGGGCGATCTCCAGCTTCTCCTCGAGGTTAAGGGTGGCCCCCGGTGCCTGCTCCCCATCTCGAAGTGTGGTATCGAAGATAATTACCCGCTCCATTTCTCTTCGCCCTCCCTAACGGTTAGTGGCTGCCTCCTTCCAGAAATATAGACTGTTTATAAATTTTATATGTCTCTTATTACCCTTTTAAGGGATTTCAAACAATCTTCTCTGCTTAGGGATTCTCTCTTCAAGAACTTCTACATCCATAGCCAATAATTACAGGTAATCTCAATTGACCCTTATTCGAGATGCTTTTTCCCCAGGAAGCTTGATCCTTAAGGAAACTATAAACGGGCTGCGGAACTCCCGCTCCCATTTTATTTATCCCTTGAGCCAGGGCATCATCGCCCTCAGC
>SOIC01000005.1 GCA_004377275.1 Dehalococcoidia bacterium | reverse complement strand
ATAAGTGGCGCCAGCGTAGCTCAGAGGTAGAGCAGCGGTTTCGTAAACCGCCGGTCGTCGGTTCGATTCCGACCGCTGGCTCTTTTTCGCCCTATATACGAGCCTTCAATAGAGAAAATCGGGGTTTTTTAAAGTCGCCCTGGCTTCTTTTGCAACCATAAAGTCGGAAAAGGGAGGAATAGTGAGCAAGCTTCTGGATAAATTGAATCAGGTATCTCGAGGTTCGGCCCCACCTCTGGGCTTCAGGTCGGTGGTAGTGGCACCGAAAAGCCCCCGTATGGTTCTTATCGCTGTCCTGTCCGCGGGGGATGCCCCTGCCATCGCTGCGGCCAAGGAGAATGCCGATGCCGTGCTGCTGAGCGTGGCGGAGAGCACAAATTTTTTCGAAAAACTCGAACAACTCGCCGCCTCTTTGGGGGAGCTCCCCTGGGGAGTATCCCTGGGCGAAGCGAGTGAGGAGCAGCTCTCCCGGCTCAAAGGGGCGGGATGCGATTTCCTAGTCTGCGACGCCGAAAAAGCACCGCTCATGCTGCTTCGAAAGGGAGAGATGGGGCGGATTGTGAAGGTCGAGCCCTCGCTGCCCGATGGCTTGATAAGAGCTACCACGCAGTTGCCTATCGATGTCGTGCTTATCGGTGGCGAGCCTTCCCTCTCGGTGCAGCAACTGATGGTCTGCCAGCATCTGGCAAACCTGGTGCATAAGCCCCTGGTGGCGCGAGCACCCCTCGATATGTCAAGCGAAGACCTCAAAGAGCTCTGGGAGACCGGGCTGGCGGGGGTGGTGGTGAAGGTGGCGGGGGAGGCCAGGGAAGGGCTCTCAGGGTTAAGACAAGCTATCGAGTCCCTCCCCCTTGCCAGGAGGAGAAGGGGCGAGAAGGCGGAGGCCTTGCTCCCTTACCTTGGTGAAGAGGAGGAGATAACCGAGGTGGAAGAGGAAGAGTAACCCTGGGCCGCTTATTCCAGTCGCCTCAGTCTGGGGTGAAAGATAGCCATCCCCAGGGTAAACAGGACCACAATGATGCCCCCAGCCCCTATTGCTAGTTGCGCCCCGATAGCCTCACTAACAGCACCCAGAGGTAAAGTCCCCAATGGCATCATGGCGAAGGTCATCACATATATGCTCATCACCCTTCCCAGCATCTCATGGGGCACCTTGCTCTGAATCAGGGTATTGTTGACCGCCAAATAGCCAGCGCCAAGCAGACCGACCGCGATAAGCAGCACCAGGGAGAGGGGATAGGAATCGGAGAAGCCAAAGAGGGCCACGGTAGCCCCGAACCCGAAAGCGAGGCCGATACAAAGCAGGCCCTTCCTCCTGAAATCGCCCAGGGAGGCAAGGATGAGGGAGCCGATCAGCGACCCCAGACCCGCCATTCCCAGAAGGAATCCCAGGCCAAACTCGCCAACATCGAAAATGTCAACGGCAAATACCGGCATAAGGTTCATATAGGGCAAGCCAAAGGCGATGGAGACGAAGGCCATCGCCAGCAGCGAGCGTAAGAGGGGACTGTGATAAATGTAGCGCAACCCCTCCATCATGTCGACCTTTATCGAGGTGACTGCTCGCTGGCGAACCTTCTCCACTACCGGGAGCATGAATAGCAAGGCCGCCGACACAAAAAAGCAGAACACCACAACATAGTAGACGCCGGCCACGCCGATAACCCCTAGCAACGCTCCTCCAATAGCGAAACCAACAAACCTTGACAGATTCATCCCGGTGGAGTTAAGGGCGATGGCATTTAGGATCTCCCTTTTCTGCACCAGCTCGGGGATAATCGCCAGGCGCGCTGGGACATGGAAGGCAAAGATAATGCCGGTGAGCGCGGCGGCGGCGATGAGATGCCACAGGAGAATCCCCTCGGTTGCTATCAGGATAGCAATGATGAGGGTGATGATGCCATTTGCCACCTGGGTCACTATAAGCAGGTCGCGCTTTTTGACCCGGTCGGCGACCGCGCCCCCATAAAGCGAGAGCAGGAGGATCGGGAGTCCCCAGGCAGCGATCACGATCCCCAAGGCCAGCGCGGAACCGGTCATCTCATAGACCAGCCAGTTACGGGCCACCAGTTGCAGATGTATCCCGATGAAGGAGGCGAGCATCCCCAGCCAGAACCAGCGATAGTGGCGGTTCTTGAGCGAGGTGAAGGTGGTGACCCGGGCCTGCTCCGGGGGCAACACCTCCAGTTCGCCCTCCCCAGGGGGCACCGGTTTTAAGTCTGACATCGCTTATTCCCGCAGAATATCGCCCTCCTCGTCCCATGTCAAGCAAGTGTACTCATCCACCCCACCAGTGACACATCGCCTCCTATCTCATTGACCCTGTCATTACGACCCCTCCGCTTTGCGAGAGTCCGACTTATCTGACGATTTAGGCCTAGGTATCGGGGTCGCAATGACGGTAGGGTGTCAGCAAGTCACCTGAATGAAATCATCAAGAATCCTTGACACCACCCACGATGGCAGCTAGAATGCACCCATAGTAGCTATGGACATGAGCGAAACACTCCTTTTCGGCACCGCAGGCGTCCCCCCCAGCTGCAGATCTCAGGCAACCGAATCCGGCATCGAGCGAGTAGCGGAGCTGGGGCTTGGTTGCATGGAGGTACAATTTACGCGCGGGGTGAAGATGAATGAGCGAATGGCACAGGAAGTGGGTGAGGTAGCGAAAAAGTACGGCGTGAGGCTCACCGCTCATGCCCCCTATTTCATCAATCTCAATGCCCATGAGAAAGAGAAGGTCATCGCGAGCCAGGAGAGGTTGATTCATACCGCGCGCATCGCCTCGCTCTTCGGGGCTGAGGGCATCGTGTTTCACGCTGCCTTCTATCTTAACGATCCGCCCTCAGAAGTGTATGCCAGGACAAAAGGGTTACTGGAAGAGACGGTGAAGCAGCTCAGGGCGGTGGGCCATCAGGTCTTACTGCTACCGGAGACCACCGGGAAAGGTAGCCAATTCGGCACCCTGGAGGAGGTCTTGAACTTGAGCGCTGAAATAGAGGGAGTCGCCCTCTGTCTCGACCTCGCCCACCTGCATGCCAGAACCGGGAGGTTCAATTCCTACGAGGAATTCACGGCCATACTTAAACAGGTGGAAGGCAGGCTGGGGAGACAGGCCCTGGATCAGATGCATATTCACCTTTCGGGAATCCAGCACGGCAGAAAAGGGGAGATCAAGCATCTGAACTTAAGGGAGTCGGACCTCCGCTATGTGGAACTCCTCAAAGCGTTAAAGGAGCTTGAGGTAAAGGGACTTATCATCTGCGAAAGCCCGGACCGTGAGGGGGACGCGCTGCTTCTCCAGGAGACCTACAACTCGCTATAGGTTAACAGCCCTTTGCCTTGGCCGGCGCTTCTCCGTGGCGATAATGGCATCGATCTCGGCCGCCGCTATGTCCACCTCATCATTCACCACCACATGATCGAACATCCCCTGCTGCTTCATCTCCTCATGAGCGGTGGCGATGCGTCGCTCCAGCTCGGCGGCCGATTCGGTGCTGCGGTCTCTGAGTCGCTCCTCCAGCGCCGCCATAGAGGGAGGGGCCAGGAAAATGAGCAGCGCCTGGGGCACGGCACGTTTAATCGTTGCCGCCCCCTGAACATCGACCTTCACCAAGACATCGTGCCCCCGCTCCAGGGCCTCTTTTACCCGGCGCCGGGGCACCCCATAGAGATTGCCATAGACCTCAGCCCACTCCAGCAGTTCTCCCCCCTCCACCATTTCTTGAAACCTCTCACGGGAGACGAAGTGATAAGGCGCTCCATCGCTCTCCCACTCCCGCTGCGAACGGGTGGTTGCCGTCACCACAAAATTCAGGGTCTTCCCCGATCCCTTCACCCGAGCGAGCACTGCATCCTTACCCGCACCGGAGGGGCCGGAGACCACGATAAGCAGTGGCTTCGCCCCGGGATGGGGCTGCTGCGCCTTCAGGCCTAACCCTCCCGAGTCACCGTCAGCCTGCCCGCGATGGTCTCCGGAGCGATGGCTGCCAGCACAATATGGCCGCTGTCCATAACGAGCACCGCTTTTGTCCTTCTGCCGTTGGTCAGGTCAATGAGCATCCCTGTGCTCTTGCCCTCCTGAGCCATGCGCTTGGTGGGAGCTGAGTTCGGGGGTGCTATGGCGATCACCCTATTTATTGCCAGGACATTGCCAAAACCCACATGAATTAGCTCTATAGTCATGTTCCTCCTTTTATCTTTACCCCCTTTCAATATATTTACCCCCTTTCAATTAAATTCTATAGCAATCCACCTCTCACTCGAGCTTTCAGCCCTGCTATCACTGCGAATGAAGCGAAGAATCTCCAGACCCTTCGCTTCGCTCAGGGTGACAGTGAAGTGATAGTCGTGGTGACAGTTGAACACTCCTGCTAATCTGCACTGGTGAGCCTCTCCAGGTCCTGCCAGAAGTTGGGATAGGACATAGCTACCACCTCAGCATTATTGATCACCGTTTCCCCTTCAGCCACCAGCGCCGCAATGCCCAGGGTCATTGCCAAACGATGATCACAGTGGCTCGCGCACTCTCCACCGGCGAGCCCCCCACCCCCGTGAATAACCATGCCATCGGGCATCTCTTCTATATCCACCCCAAGCCTCGATAGCTCCCTCACCGTTGTCGCGATCCTATCCGACTCCTTGATCCTGAGCTCCTGAGCGTCTACGATGGTGGTCGTCCCGCGGGCAAAGGAGCCAGCTAGGGCAATAAGCGGGATCTCATCTATAAGCCTGGGGATGAGGCTTCCCCCAATTTGCGTCGCTACCAGGTCACTGGATTCGATCGCCAGGTCGGCCATGAGCTCGCCGCTCTCCCTTCGCACCCGCTCCACCCCGAGCTTGGCACCCATCTGGATAAGGACATCGATGATCCCGCTCCTTGTCGGGTTTATCCCTGTATTTATGACTTTTATCTGGGCGTTGGGGTGAATCGCTCCGGCAACGAGCCAGCAGGCAGCAGCGCTTATATCCCCAGGGACGCGAACATCGATAGCTGCACTGGGGACAGCGGGGATAAGCTTGATCCTGGTGCCCTCACGCTGGAGCTTGACCCCCATGGCCATCAAGATGCGCTCGGTGTGATCCCGTGAAGGCGCCGGCTCCACAACACTGGTATTCCCCTTGGCAAAGAGGGCTGCAATGAGGATCGCCGACTTTATCTGGGCGCTCGCCACCGGGAGGCGATAGTCTATGCCCTTGAGTTTATTCCCTTTGATCGCTAGCGGGGCCAGGGAATCACTCCCCCGCCCCCAGATCTCCGCTCCCATTAAGCGCAGGGGACGGATCAAACGATCCATCGGCCGAGCGCGCAGCGATTCATCCCCGGTAATTACGGAGAGGAAGGGCTGAGCGGCGAGTAACCCCGCCAGAAGGCGCATCGTGGTGCCACTGTTGCCAGCTTGGAGCACATCGCTGGGTTCCCTGAAGCCTGTTCTGCCCACCCCGGATACGATGAGCGTGCCTCCTTCCTCGGTAATCTCCACCCCCAAAGCCCTTAAACAGGACATCGTGGCGTAGACGTCATCGCCCAGAGCGAGATTCTCGATTCTCGCCTTCCCCCTAGCTATGCTGTTCAGGATAAGGACGCGATGGGATATTGACTTATCTCCCGGTGGTGTGATCTCGCCCCTGAGAATTGAGCAACCCTTTACCCGCCGCTTCATAATAAACCCATCCCTATATTCGCAGCCAACCCTCTCGTTCCTCCCGCGCCCGTATAAAGGCCTCCTCCAGCTTCTCGCTCTCCCCACCATCGCCCTTTACGCCGCCCTCGCTTACCAGGCAGCGCAGTGCCCTCATTTCCTCAATATAATCATCGATCCAGTGAAGGATGGGATCCCTGTTAGTGAGGCAGATGTCCCGACTCATCCGAGGGTCCCCCGATGCTAATCGCGTAAGGTCGCGAAACCCTGATGCGGCAAGCCTTGCCATCTCGGGCCACGAGGGACTTTTTGTGGTCGCCGCGATAAGGGCAACCGAGATGAGTAGGGGAAGATGGCTGATGCCGGCGACCAAGCTGTCGTGCTCTGAGGCATCGATAAAGAGGGGGTTTGCCCCGATCTGCCTTACCAGCCCCGCAACCGTATCGCGTGCCTCTTTGGCAGCACCGCTCCCCGCGATCAGGCAATAGGTGCAGCCCTGAAAGAGATCACCATCGGCGGCCTCAATCCCCGAGGTCTCCTTGCCCGCCATGGGATGCCCCCCGATGAAGCTCACCGATGGGGGCAAAGTCTCCTCCGCCCAAACCATAACTTTGTCCTTGGTGCTCGCCGTATCGGTGACGATGGAGCCCTCGCGGATGCTCCCACCGATCTCGGCCAGTATCTCCTTCATCGCCATCGCTGGGGTAGCCATAAGGACCACATCAACACCCTTCACTGCGGAAATCAAACTTCCCTCAGTGCGGTCCACCGCCCCAAGCTCAAGCGCCCGGGATGCGACCTCAGGCCGGCGAGCGAAACCTACCACTTCAAAACCCTCCTCCGCCCTCCTGAGTGCTAAGCCCATCGACCCCCCGATTAACCCCAATCCGATAATGGCGATCCTCATTGCACCACACCTCTAATCTGCACCAGAGCCAGCACATTATAACACAGTTCTACCTGATGACAAATCAAACGGGCGAAAAGGACGAAAAATGGGCTTGACATTATCGAGGTGAAGCCTTATAATATATTAATTTGAGGATAGACCTCTAGTCCTCTGAAGATTGTTACCCCTGTGTAATTTAGATACCACGAGAAGGTAAGCTCTCTTGCAATAAGCTAAGTGTCCTTTCCCCATAAGGAACCAAAAGGGATGACGAAGTATATCTTTGTGACCGGCGGCGTTGTTAGCTCGGTGGGGAAGGGCATCGCTGTCGCCTCCATAGGTAGGATCTTGAAGAGCCGCAACATCTCGGTCTCCGTTCAAAAGCTGGACCCCTACATTAATGTTGATCCGGGGACGATGTCTCCATATCAGCATGGGGAGGTCTTCGTTACTCAGGATGGTGAGGAAACCGACCTCGACTTAGGTCACTACGAACGCTTCATCGATATAGACCTTACCGCCTCCTCCAGCGTGACCACGGGGCAGATTTATAGCTCGATCATCGCCCAGGAGAGGCGGGGTGATTTTCTGGGCGGCACCATTCAGGTGGTACCTCACGTTACCAATGAGATAAAGCGTCGTTTCAGCGAGGTGGCCAGGGAGAGCGAGGCGAGCGTGGTTATTGTCGAGGTGGGGGGCACGGTGGGCGATATCGAGGGACTCCCCTTCCTTGAAGCAATCCGCCAGATGAGGAGCCAGGTAGGGCGGGAGAATGTCCTTTATGTTCATGTCACCCTTCTTCCTTACCTAACCTCCACAGGAGAGCTGAAGACCAAGCCCACCCAGCACAGCGTTAATGAGCTCAGGCGCATCGGTATCCAGCCAGATGTTATTGTATGCCGCAGCGATCAGCCAATCACCGACGAAATCAGGCGCAAGATCGCCCTTTTCTGCGATGTCGACCCGCAGGCCGTGATGCCCCTGCTCACCCTGCCTGTAATCTATGAGACCCCCCTCATTCTGGAGGAAGCGGGCTTGGGGCAACTCATTGTGGAGATGCTTGATCTTCCCAACATAAGCGTGGACCTCAGCGAGTGGCGACGTCTTGTAGCGCAGATGAAAGAGCCCAAGGAATCGGTCTCTATCGCCATTGTTGGCAAATACGTGGAGCTACGCGATTCCTACATCTCAGTTAAGGAGGCGCTGCGACACGCCGCGGTCTATCATGACAGAGATGTGGAGATCCGTTGGATTCACTCAGAGGATCTGGAGAGAGATGGCGATAGCCTGCTGCGCTCCGTTCAAGGGATTGTGGTCCCCGGCGGCTTCGGCGTTCGAGGCATTGAGGGGATGGTGACCGCCGCCAGATATGCCCGGGAGAATAAAATCCCTTACCTGGGACTATGCCTGGGTATGCACGTTATGATTATTGAGTATGCCCGGTATGTGCTGGGCTCCCCTGAGCCCAATTCTACCGAGTTTGACCTGAAGACCCCCTATCCGGTGATCGACCTGCTTCCGGAGCAGCGCCAGGCGTCGGGAAAGGGAGGAACAATGCGGTTGGGCGGCTATCCATGTCATCTGGTAACCGGGACCAGAGCCGCTTCAGCCTACGGGGAGCAGGTGGTCTATGAGCGCCATCGCCATCGCTTCGAGTTCAATAATGATTTTCGGGAGACATTGGAGGGCGCAGGCATGGTTTTCAGCGGTCTCTCCCCGGAGGGGAGGTTGGTGGAGATCGGCGAGCTTCGGGACCACCCCTTTATGGTGGGGTGCCAGTTTCACCCTGAATTCCGGTCGCGTCCCAACCGTGCTCACCCCCTGTTCCGCGATTTCGTTGGGGTCGCCAAAGGGGTGCTCCGCGAGGGGGCTCAGCCCACCTTGCCCCTTGTATAATTTCCCCTTCCTCCCGCGGGAGTTAGTTATAGGGAGTTGGAATCTAAGAAATGCGTATTTTTCTTGATACGGCAAACATAGAGCACATCCGACATGCTGCCAGGCTGGGGGTCATCAGTGGCGTGACCACAAATCCCACCCTGGTTGCCAGGGAAGGGGCCGGTGACCTTAAGGCAGCGGTCCTTGAGATATGTTCCATTGTTCCCGGCCCCATCTCCGTAGAGGCGCTTAGCCTAGATGCCGAAGGGATGAAACGAGAGGCACGGGAGCTTTCCTCATGGCATGAGAACATCGTGGTCAAGATACCGGTATCGGAGGCGGGGTTGGAGGCAATAAGTGTGCTCTCTGGGGAGAACATCAAGACCAACCTCACCCTTTGCTTCTCCGCAAATCAGGCGCTTCTCGGTGCACTTGTGGGAGCCACCTATGTCAGCCCCTTCGTGGGGCGACTCGATGATATCGGTCATCAGGGGATGGCGGTGGTTGCCGATGCGGTAGAGCTCTTTAGTCGTTATAATCTTCCCACCCAGGTGATTGCCGCCAGCCTCCGTCACCCGCTTCACCCAATCGCTGCGGCCAAGGCAGGGGCTCACATTGCTACCATCCCTTACAGCGTGCTGATGCAGATGATTCGTCATCCCCTCACCGACATCGGCATCGCCCGCTTTGCGGAAGACTGGAAGAAGGTGATTAAACAATGACATTGCTTCGCGCCGCTCCTCAAGGACAGCGGAGCTTTCATTGTCATTGCGAGGACACCGACCCGGCCCGAAGTGTCGGCCGACCTGTCGGCCTCAGGGGACGAAGCAATCCCAGGGGATAAAGTGAAGAAGAGAGAGGTAATGAGAAAATGAGCATCAGTATTACGGAACTGGAATCGAAGACGCGCGAGGAGCTACTAGAAATAGCCAAGGAACTCGGCATCTCCGGCTATACCGCGCTGAAGAAGCATGATCTGGTCTTGAGGCTTCTCCAGGCAAGCGCTGAGCTTCAGGGAAATCTCTTTGGCGGCGGTGTACTAGAGATCATGGATGAAGGTTACGGTTTTCTACGCCAGGACAACCTCAGGCCCGGGGCCAGCGACGTTTACGTCTCCCAATCTCAGATTCGGCGCTTCGGGCTGCGAACCGGCGATGCGATCACCGGTCAGATGAGGCTGCCCAAGAACGGGGAGAAGTACTACAGCCTGTTGCGCATCGAGGCGGTCAACGGCATCGACCCGGAGCAGATAAAGAATCGCCCCCATTTCAATTCCCTGACCCCGACCTTCCCCGACAAGTTCATCAACCTGGAAACCACCTCCGCCAATCTCGCCACCCGCCTGTTGAACCTGATCGCTCCCATCGGTCGCGGGCAGCGGGGGCTCATCGTCTCCCCACCCAAGGCAGGGAAGACCATGCTGCTCAAGCACATCGCCAATGGCACCTCTGCCAACTACAATGATATCCATCTCATGATCTGCCTCATCGGGGAGCGCCCCGAGGAGGTCACTGATATGAAGCGCTCAGTGAAGGGGGAGGTTATCAGCTCCACCTTCGACGAGCCAGTGGAGAACCACACCAAGGTAGCTGAGTTAGCCCTGGAGCGAGCCAAGCGCCTGGTGGAGAATGGGAAGGACGTGATGATCCTCCTCGATGGCATCACCCGCCTCACTCGCGCCTACAACCTCGCCTTACCCCCCAGCGGGCGTACCCTCTCCGGTGGCATCGACTCGGTGTCCCTCTACCCCCCAAAGCGCTTCTTTGGCGCGGCCCGCAACACAGAGGAGGGAGGCTCACTAACCATCATTGCTACCTGCATCATCGATACCGGGAGCCGAATGGACGAGGTTATCTATGAGGAGTTCAAGGGGACAGGGAATATGGAGATTCATCTCGACCGCAAGCTCGCGGAGCGCCGCATCTTCCCCTCCATGGACATCATGCGAAGTGGCACACGCCGTGAGGAGCTACTGCTGAAGGAGCAAACGCTGCAAAAGGTGTGGCTGCTCCGCCGAATGGCGAACCTGGTAGCCGGCAACTCCCAAAGTCCCACCGAGGCTACTGAGCGAGTTCTGGAGAGATTGGCCAAGACCTCATCCAACGCTGAGTTCCTTGCCACCCTGTCCAAGGAGATGTAGCGCGCCAAGCTATCAGTGCGCTACTTGACAAATCGCCAAATAGCCTTATACTAT
>SOIC01000036.1 GCA_004377275.1 Dehalococcoidia bacterium | reverse complement strand
ATCTGTAGCTAAACAGGAGGGAAGCAATGGCTAAAAAACAGCTATATTATGAAGATGTTGAGGTAGGCAGCGAGGTGACCCCGCTTGCTAAGGTGGCCACCACCCAGATGCTTGTTAAGTGGGCGGGTAGCTCGGGGGATTTTAACCCCCTGCACTACGAGGATAGCTTTGCTGCCTCCATGATGGTTGGTAGTCCCATCGTCCACGGCGCGCTGAAGCGTGCCTGGTTAGGGCATCTGATGACCGATTGGATCGGGGAGGAAGGCACCCTAAAGAAACTCTCCTGCCAGTACCGGGCTATGGATTACCCCCGAAAAATGAAGACCATGACCGAGTCCCATGAGGGGGAGACGTGGTGGTGTAAAGGGACGGTGACCGGTAAGCGTGTGGAGGATGGTGAGCATATCGTAGAGTGTAACATCTGGGTAGAGAACGGGAAAGGAGAGAAGACTACCCCGGGCAGTGCCGTGGTTGTTCTCCCCTCTAAAAAGCGAGGACGTTGATAATGGGAGATAGACTGAAAGGAAAGGTTGCTCTGGTTACCGGTGCCGGTCGGGGACTGGGCCGATGCCACTCACTGGCCCTCGCCGCTGAGGGGGCTAAGGTAGTGGTCAACGACCTCGGTGGCGCAATGGACGGCACCGGGTCTGATCAGACACCCGCCGATGAGGTGGTTGCCGAGATCAAGAAGATGGGGAGCGATGCGGTAGCTAACTATGAGAGCGTGGTCAGCTTCGAAGGTGCGGAGAAGATGGTTGAGTGCGCCCTGGACAATTTTGGCCGGCTGGACATCCTGATCAATAATGCCGGCGTGCTGCGGGACCGCATGGTTTTTAACATGACGGAAGAGGAATGGGACACTGTGCTAAAGGTTCACCTCTATGGCCACTTCAATTGCGCCAAGCACGCTAGTGCGGTGTTCCGGCGACAGCGGAGCGGGCGGATTGTAAACACCTCCTCCGTAGCGGGGCTGGGCAACATGGGTCAGGCCAACTACAGCGCTGCTAAAGAGGGGATTGTGGGCTTGACACGGACGTTGGCCCGGGACCTGGGAAGATATGGAGTCACCTGTAATGCGATTCGTCCCATGGCTGGCACTAGGCTGACCCTGACCCCGGAGCTGAAGGCGGCATGGGGTAAGAGTATGGGAATAAGTGGTACCGATCTGGATAACTTCATGACGACAATATTTACCCCGCCAGAGTGCGTCTCCCCCTTTGTGGTCTTCCTCTGCACCGATGAGGCGGCGAACATAAATGGCCGCACCTTCTCCGTCATGGGAGGAGAGATCCACCTATACTCTGAACCTGATTATATTAGGTCCATCTACAAGAAGGGGACATGGACCGTAGATGAGCTTTGTGAACTGGTGCCCGGATCTCTGGCCACAGGACTGGAGAATCCATCACCACCAAAGACATAACAAGCATACAATTCAGCAAGAAGCAGGGAGAGTTACCCTTCCTGCTTCTTTTTTACAGTCTGGTCGCCTTTTGGCGAGGCGCGATGCTGCCAGGAACTGCGATATATCTCCATGGAAATAAAGTCATTGTGAAATCTTCTCTGCCGCTTACAGCGGACAAAGCCACCTTTCTCAAAGCAGCGATGCGCCCTGATGTTCCACTCCAGGGTGTTCAAGTAGACCCGCTCCAGCTTCGTGGTGTTGAAGATATGGTCTAGGAGGGTGGTGACCACATCGGTGCCATGACCCTGATCCCAGTAGTCGCGGTCGCCGATCATGATCCCCAACTCGGCCCCCCTTTTACCCTCGTCAATATTGTAGTACATACAATTGCCTATGTGCTTACCGTCCAGGGTCTCAATAGCAAAGCGGCGGCGTCGCCGGCTTGGGTGGGCCAGCTCGTCGGCGTAGCTAGCTAAAAAATTGGTGAAGGGTATCCTCAGGGTTGGAGCCGCATCTAGGTGGGCGAGCTCATCATCGCTCCGCCAGGCATAGTCTTTGTTAGCATCCTCCAGCCGCTTTTCCCTGAGCACTATCTTTTTACCTTTTAGCACGCCAAACTCCAGCTATATAATTTTAAAAGGGAAGGGATCCTTACTAAAGCCCAGCTCCTCCATGGCATCCTCTGCGGCACCGCGAATGTGCTCCTCGGGATGATTCAGCCATTCGCGGAGTGCCGCCTCTGCCTCGTTGCTGCCGATTTTCCCCAGCGCTGCTATGGCGCATAGTTGCACCTGAGCATCAAGGTCATGGAAGAGCCTCACCAGATGGGGCACCGCCTCCTCTTCCCCCAGCTCGCCACAGGCCCCTGCTGCTTCAAAGCGCATCTCGTTATCGGGGTTGCCCAGCTCCTTCACCAGCGTGGGAAGCCAGGCGGGATCGCTGTTCCTCCCCATCGCATAAATAGCGCTGACCCGCATTTTGTCATCATCGCTCTGGTAGGCTTCTTGAATGATCTCGGTTACATTGGGCAGGGTGAGGGTAGCGATCGCCTCTACGGCTCGCCGCCTTACCTCAATCTGTTCCTCCTGGTCATCGATCACCGCAACCAGTGCCTTCTCTACCTTGGCCCCATCATCAGGTCGCAATTTCACCAGTTCGGCAAGCAGTGCAAACTTGCCCAGTGCCAGGGCGGCGGCAGCACGAACCGATTCCTGGCGATCCTCCCTGAGCATGGTGATAAAGTGGTCGATAAGGGAATGATTCTCATACTCCCACAAGCCCTCGATAGCCCTTACCCGTACAATCTCATCGGGATCGCGAAGACAGGCAATGAAGATATCATCGAAGTTCAGCTTAGGGTCCTCCTCAGCAAGCTCCACAAGCTGGCTTGCGATCTGCCTGCGCCTCTCAAAACCCATCTCAGGCCATGCCTCGAGAAACAGTACCATCTCCTCCGGGGATGTGGCTGAAAGGTTGGCTAGCTTTGAGGAAACCAGAGGTTTACTCTCATCGCTAAGCTCAGCCAGGTTTTTGGCTAAAGAGTCTAAGGACAAGGATGCCTCCCTATTTATCCCTTGCTGGCCACCGCCAGGCTGGGTAGATAAAGGGGCGGTGTCTTGAGCGCACCGCCCACCCATTTCGCTTCGCTACCGATAGCCACCAGCCCTTTCAGGGCATCGTATATATTTCCCGAGACCATGGTATTCTTCACCCGCCCCACGATCTCCCCATTCTCCACCTTGTATCCCAGGAGGACGTTGCCACTGAACTCGCCCCCCAAAACATTCCCCTGCTCCGCCCCGATGAGCATCTCGATAACCAGCCCCTCCTTCATATCTCGGACCATGTCCTCAAATGGTGTGTCCCCCTCTCCGATCACCAGGGCGCTCACCGACGGGGTGGGCATTCCTCCCC
>SOIC01000070.1 GCA_004377275.1 Dehalococcoidia bacterium | reverse complement strand
CTATATGTCATTCCGAACTTGTTTCGGAATCTCAACATTAATACAATGAACTATTTATGAAAGAGGATAAACAATATTACATTTATATTCTCACGAATAAGTCAAACAAAGTCCTTTATATAGGAATCCAACATGCCTATTTACATAGACACAACTGAGAATGAACGCTCCTTCAACATGCTCAGGCGCGAGCGGACTAGACTCCATTTTCTTGGGAGTGGCATATAATTGAACCGATACCCCTTAGGAAACTGAATGACGAACAGAATCCATCAACGATCGCGGCATGCTTCATTGCCAGAGACGCTACCCGGTGGTATACTTTATGCTATTCAGAAAGGGTGTTCATCTGTCGCTCGGTGAAGGGTCTCCAGTCGCTGTGCTGAATATTGGCGAAGGATTCTTCGCTTTCCCTGTCATTGCGAGGCATCCCGCAGGAAGTGAGGTGGCATAATTGCTCAGGTCAGATGGTCGTGCCAACGATGAGCTTCGCCCGGTTAGCATCATCCCCGGCTTTCAACCCTACGCCGAGGGGTCGGCGCTCATTGAGCTGGGGCAGACCAAAGTGATCTGCGCCGCAACCGTAGAGGACCGGGTTCCCGCCTTCCTCAAGGGAGAGAAAAGAGGCTGGATCACCGCCGAGTACGCTATGCTTCCCCGTTCCACCACCACCCGCACGCCGCGGGAGGAGAGCCGGGCGGGGGGCAGAACCCACGAGATCCAGCGTATCATTGGGCGCTCCCTGAGGGCAGTGGTCGACCTCGATGCCCTGGGTGAGCGGACGCTGACCGTTGATTGCGATGTGCTCCAGGCCGATGGGGGCACGAGGACGGCGGCGATCACCGGCTCCTATGTAGCCCTGGTTCAAGCCCTGAACAAGCTGGTGGCAATGGGGCTCATCCCCTCCCTCCCAATAAGAAGCGCCGTGGCGGCGACCAGCGTGGGCATCGTCGGTGGGGAGCAGCTCCTCGACCTCTGCTATGATGAGGACTCGTGGGCCGAGGTTGACTTCAATGTGGTGATGACCAGCGAGGGCAAGTTTGTGGAGGTTCAGGGGACGGCGGAAGTGAGCCCCTTTTCTAAACAGACCATCGACTCCCTGCTCAGCCTGGCGCAGCGGGGTATTGAAAGGCTCTTTGCGGCTCAGAAAGCGTCCCTGGATAGCCTGAAGAGCTAGCAGGTAGAAGTGCTAACCATTATGCTGCAGGGAATGTGATGCGACCCTCCTGAAGAGCGTGAAAAGGAGGACATTTTGCCCCATCAAGCGCTATCCGGTTTGGTGGCTTTAGACCTCTCCGAGAATATCTCCGGCCCTTACTCAACTAAGCTGCTCGCCGACTACGGGGCAGAGGTGATTAAAATAGAAAAGCCTCCCCTAGGCGATTCAAGCCGCAGGGCGGGACCATTCCCCAATGACCAGCCTGACCCGGAGAAAAGCGGTCTTTTTCTCTTTCTTAACACCAGCAAGAAAAGCGTCACCCTGAACCTGGAGAGTGAAGGCGGCGCTCAGATATTCAACAGGCTGGTGGAGAGGGCGGATATCCTGGTGGAGAATTTTCGTCCCGGGGCGATGGCCAGCCTGGGGCTGGATTATGAGGTACTGGCTGAGATAAACCCCACGTTGATTATGACCTCTATCTCCTATTTTGGGCAGTGGGGACCGTATCGGGACTGGGATGGCTCGGATATTGTCGCTCAGGCAATGGGCGGTTTGATGGGGCTGACCGGGGAGGCTGACCGCGAGCCACTGAAGCTCCCTGGATCTCAGGCAGAGTTTCAAGCGGGGCTCAATGCCGCTGTGGCCACCCTCTCCGCCCTCTATTTTCGGGATGAGACCGGCGAGGGGCAGCACATCGACGTCTCCCTTCAGGAGGCGGTGGCCTCCATCCTTGAGGCATCGGTGACCATGTATAGCTATAGCGGCTTCGTAAGGGGGCGGATGGGCTCCCGCAATCACCTTCAGTGCCCCTCAAGGGTGATGCCTGCTAAAGACCGCTTTATCCATGTTCAGGCGGGGGCAAACTGGGACCATTTTTCGACCTTTCTGGAGGCCCCCAAGCTTATGGAGCCCCATTTCGCATCTATCCTCCGCTATCACTACGCTGATGAGGTGGAGGGATTGATCCAGCCCTGGCTGGAAAAACATGAGGCGGGGGAGATCTTCGCCACCGGTCAGGAGTGGCGGATTCCCTTCGCCCTGGTGCTCGGTATCGATGAGCTGATGGCGGACACACAATATGAGGCCAGGGGCTTCTTTCAGGAGATAGAGCATCCTCTAGCCGGCCGCCTTGTCTATCCGGGAGCCCCTTTCAGGCTGAGCGAGACCCCCGCTGAGGCGGGGCGGGCACCGCTCCTCGGGGAGCACAACGAGCAGGTTTATATTGGGGCGTTGGGCTTAAGCAAGGACAACCTGACAGACCTCAAAGAGCAAGGTATCATCTAAAGAGAATGGTGTTTATCTGGATATTGTCTTGAGCAAGGACGAAAAAGCAGCAGTCAAGGAGCAGGGTGTTATCCAAGGATAAGCAGGCCTTAGCCGGTTTAAGGGTAATCGATCTCTCCCAGATTTTCGCCGGTCCCTATACCACCAAGCTTCTGGCAGACATGGGGGCGGAGGTTATCCGGGTGGAGTGCGCCGCTCGCTCGGGGAGGGGAGGGGCACTACCCAGGATGAAACCCGGCGGCGCCTTCGGCGCTTCCTTCCCTGACGGCGACACTGGAGAAAGGTCCTACAATCGTTTCGCCTATTATAACGAGGTCAACAGGAATAAGTATGCCATCACCCTGGACCTCACAAAGTCCCTCGGAGTCGAGGTTTTTAAAAGGTTGGTGAGGATCAGCGATGTGGTGGTGGAGAATTTCACCCCCAGGGTGATGAAGAACTTGGGCCTGGACTACCCCGTGCTCCGCATGACAAACCCCCAGATTATCACGATCTCCCTCTCCGGATATGGCCAGGATGGTCCCTATCGAGACTATGTTACCTATGGTGAGGGCATCGAAGCCATGGTCGGTCTCTCTCAGCTCACCGCCTACCCCGATGGGGAGCCGCTTAAGCCTGGGGTGGCCTACGCCGATGCCACCAGCGGGCTTCACGCCGCCTTCGCCATTCTGGCAGCGCTACGCTATCGCCAACTCACCGGAAATGGGCAGTACATCGATCTCGCCATGCGGGAGGCGGTTACCCCGATTCTCGGAGAGGCGATTATGGATTATACTATGAACAAAAGGGCTGCAAAGCCCATGGGAAATCGCCATCCCATGATGGCACCTCACGGCTGCTACCGGGCGCAGGGGAGGGGTGTAAAGGGTGTGGAGAACGAAA
>SOIC01000102.1 GCA_004377275.1 Dehalococcoidia bacterium | reverse complement strand
GGGAGGCAGTTCACCACAATCCCCTCGCCGAACTTGTCGTGACGCACATGGTCCCCGGCACTAAGGGGAGTCTTTGCAGAAGGAGCAGGGGAGAGCGTAGCCACCGGCCGCACCTTGCTTTCCGGGGCACCACCATCGGGCGGCATCGCCAGGTGGGGGGGGATGTTCGAGAGGAAGCGTGAAGGGCGGTTCACCACTGTGCTTCCCAGGGAGCTACGGCGGAAGGCACGCACCAGATAGAGCCGCTGCTTGGCCCGCGTGATCCCCACATAGCATAGACGGCGCTCCTCCTCCATCTGATCCGGTTCATCATATGATTTTCGATGGGGAAGGAGCCCTTCCTCCATGCCCACGATGAACACTACCGGAAACTCCAAGCCCTTGGCGGCATGGAGGGTGATCAATGTCACCGCATCGACCTTCTCATCGTAGCTATCGACATCAGAAACCAGAGCCACACCCTCAAGAAAGGAGGAGAGGCTATCCTCGGGCGCCAGATGGCGATAATCATTCGCTACGGTACGCAGCTCCAGGATATTCTCCCACCTATCCTCCCCATTCTCCCCCTCCAGGATATATTCTTTGTATCCGGAGCGCTCCAGCACCGTGTCGAGAAGCTCGACAATGTTCAGCTCGCCGCTTACATTGATCAATTCGTTAAGCATGGCGAGGAAATCGGTGAGCACCCGCCTGGTCCTGGGGCTAAAGTAGGATTTTTCATCCCCTTCATCCTCATCAGCGACCATCTGCAGGGCGGCATAGACAGGCAGCGAGCGCCCTTTAGCCCACCGCTCCAGCTCATCCATAGTGCGCGGGCCAATCCCCCGCGGCGGCACATTAATGACCCTTAATAGGCTAACACTATCATAGGGGTTGTGGATCAGCCTGAGGTAGGCGATGATATCCTTAATCTCGCGCCGCTCATAGAAGCGGGTGCCGCCCACCAGTTTATAGGGCATTCCATAGCGAATAAAGGACTCCTCAATAGCCCGCGACTGGGCATTGGTGCGATACATCACGGCGCAGTCACCATGCTTGAATAAACCCTGGCTGACCAGGCCATCTACCTCACCTACCACGTACTGGGCCTCCTCCTGCTCATTATAGGCCTCGGCAACGGTGAGCGGCACCCCGATCTCATTCTCCGTCCACAGTCCCTTCTCCTTTCGCTGGCGATTTGCTGAGATCACACCCTCCGCCACCTCGAGGATGGTCTTGGTGGAGCGGTAGTTCTGCTCCAGATATACTACCTTAGCATCGGGGTAATCGCTCTCGAAGCTGAGGATGTTTCTCATATCGGCAAATCGCCAGGAGTATATCGACTGATCCGGATCGCCCACCACGCAGATATTGCGGTATTTCCCCGCCAGTTGCTTCGCCAATGCATATTGGACGATGTTGGTGTCCTGGAACTCGTCTACCAGGACATGATGGTAGCGGTTCTGATACCTCGCCAATACCTCAGGGTGCTGGCGAAAGAGGTGGACGGTCTTCATCAGGAGGTCATCGAAGTCCAGCGCCTTGCTCTCTTCAAGGAGCTCCTGGTAGCGCTGATACACCCGCACCACCACCTCATCGAAGTAGGTATTCTTGACATAATCTTGGGAAGCGACGAGGCGGCTCTTGGCTGAGGATATCGCAGAAAGGAACGGGCGTGGGGGAGAGCGCTTGGGGTCGATATCCAGCTCCTGAAGGCTGCGCTTGATGAGGCTGAGCTGATCGTCATCGTCGTAGATGACAAACCGTGGCTCCAGCCCGATCTGAGACCCTTCGCGCCTGAGGATGCGCGCGCAGATGGCATGAAAGGTGCCCAGGGTAAGGTCCTCCACCGCGGTGCCGAGGAGGTGATAGAGGCGCTCCTTCATCTCACGGGCCGCCTTATTGGTGAAGGTAACCGCCAGTATATGATAGGGGTTGACCCCCCAGACCTTGATCAGGTAGGCGACGCGATGGGCGATGACCCGGGTCTTGCCACTGCCGGGGCCGGCCAGGATGAGCAGCGGCCCCTCGATAGCCTCCACCGCCTCCCGCTGCGCCGGGTTGAGGCCTTCAAGAACATCCACGCTTAGATTATAGCATTATAGGTAGGTCACAGAAAGAGAGCAACCTTCCGATCTGCATAAGTGAAGCGGGAACAAACTTGAGACAAAGCAGTTGCTGCGGCGCGGGGATTACGAGTGGCCCTGCTCTGCCGTCGGTGGATCCTTTGCTATTTCTTACATAGGGAACGGAGGCATGGAGAGGTCTCCAAGCTCGCGTATCCTCTGGCCTAGCTCCTTAACGGTCCACCTTCTACCAATATCGATAAAGTTCCCCGGCGTCCATGGTATAAACACCTGGACTTTGCCCCCAAAAACGGTGAAAACACGGCCGGTTATGTCTTGAGCCGCATCGCTGGCGAGATAAGCCACGAGAGGGGAGAGGTTCTCCGGTGCGAACGTATCGAAAGAGCCATCCTCTGGTGGCTTCTCCCCCATCATTTGGAGTGTTATCGGGGCTCCCAACGTCATTCTGCTCCTGGCCATGGGGGCAACGGCATTGGAGGTAACATTATATTTCGCCATCTCCCTGCCCCATACCATAGTCAGGGATGCAATGCCACCCTTGGCTGCCCCATAATTACCCTGGCTTGCATTCCCGCCGAGGCCGGCGTGGGAGACTGTGTTTATTAGGCGCCCGTTAATCGGGTTCCCTGCCTTGCTCTGCTCATAGAAATAGAGACATGCCCATCTACCACAGTTGAAGGTGCCCTTGAGGTGGACAGCGATAACGCTATCCCACTCCTCTTCGCCCATCTTGAAGACCATCCTGTCCCTGAGGAAGCCGGCGTTGTTGACCAAGATGTCCAGCTTGCCGAAATTATCGATAGCGCAATCTATTATCTCCTTGGCTGCTTGGAAGTCAGTTACACTATTGTAGTTAACTACCGCTTCCCCGCCTGCATCCTTGATTTCCTTGACCACCTGGTCTGCTGGGCTGTGGGATTCCCCGACACCATCCGCCTCACCTCCGAGGTCGTTAACGACCACCTTCGCTCCTTCCGCAGCGAGTGCCAGAGCATGGGCTCTACCCAGACCTCTTCCTGCACCTGTAACTATTGCGACTTTGCCGTCCAGCACGCCCATCTTCTTTAATTAACCTCCTTCTTTGAGTTTTTAATTTCGACCTTATTAATATACCATATCCATTTCCGCCTGGTCAAAGCCCAACAGCGCAGGAGCTAATCTTTAAGCCTCTCAGCTACTTTGTTCAGCAGGTGTTGGAGCAAAGCCGCGCACTCCCGGTATGCTTCGATCCCGCAGCCATATGGGTCAGCGACATCGCCCTTCTCTC
>SOIC01000130.1 GCA_004377275.1 Dehalococcoidia bacterium | reverse complement strand
CCCTTGGACTATGACCTTGGAAGGCGTGGAGGGAGATGTTACCGTATATGTAGCCGAGCTAGAAGGAGTACCTTCCCTTGGGGCTGAGGCAAAAGTTGAGGGCGTCCTGACAGACAATACCATCGAGGGCGCCAAAGCCGAGATTGAGGATGAGAAATAGCCAGAGCACGAATTAGGGTGTCACGAGACAGAAACTGGGCAAGTAGGCTAAGGTGAGCCAAATGAGTATAACAGCAGGAACAAAAAGGAGAAGGAGCATGGTTGCCAAGAATAAGGAAAATGGATATCATGAATTATTTGAGCTGATGGTAGACAAAGGGGCTTCAGACCTACATTTGTGGGTACCAAGCCCACCAGTGCTTCGTATCGACGGCGTGCTAACGCCGCTTAGCGAATTTGCCCCGGCTACTCCTGAGTACGTTGAGACCGTATTTGACGAAATTACCACACCAGAACAAAAGAACACTTTCCTAGAAGAACTGGAATTGGATTTCGCCTACAGCATACCTGGCTTAGCTAGACTCCGGGTTAATGCACTAAAACAAAGAGGAACGATTAGTCTTGCCTTCCGCCTAGTACCATACGAAGTCCCATCCATTGATGAATTGGGGCTACCAGAAATCTGCAAAAGGCTTGTTCTCAAGCCAAGGGGACTCATCTTGGTCACCGGACCTACCGGCTGCGGCAAGTCTACTACCTTGGCTGCTATGATCAACCATCTCAATGAGAACGATTCACGAACTATCATTACCATTGAAGACCCTATAGAGTACTTACACTCGAATAAGAAATGTCTCATCGCGCAACGAGACCTCGGTGATGACACGAAATCCTTCGCCAATGCATTAGTACATGCCCTCCGTCATGACCCAGATGTATTGGTTGTCGGGGAGATGCGTGATATGGAAACAATGAGCACAGCCATTACAGCCGCTGAGACAGGGCATCTAGTCCTCGGTACACTGCACACGGTCGACGCTGTACAATCCATCAATCGTATAGTTGATATGTTTCCACATGCCGAACAACAGCAAATCATAACACAGCTATCACAAGTAATAGAGGCGATTTTATCGCAGATACTCTTACCCCGTATTGGTGGAGGACGAATCGCTGCCTTTGAAGTCATGATTGCCAACAGTGTGATCAGAAAGCTGATCCGTGAACAGAGGGTTTTTGAACTGCCCCGTAACATGGAGTTTAGTACCGAAGAAGAAGGTATGCATACCTTAGGCCAAGAGCTGGCCGACTTGGTGAGAAACGGTATAGTCTCTAGAGAAGACGCTATGATGAAAAGTAGCGATCCGGTAAAGCTAAATCAGTTGCTCCCGTTTGAAAATGAGGCCCAGAGCCTCCAAACACAAAACGGTGCTCCAGCCGCTGCAGCTCCATACTGCTGAGGACGTCCACGCTTTTTATTCCCCCTGGGCTGATTTCCTTGACGGAGTAAACGGATGGCCGCCTTGCGGTAGCAGCCTATGACCTTGGTGAATTCGTCCAAAATCCTACCTTTCTCTTTCTTCGATGCCCGGACATATCGCCCTCGCACCGCTTCAGTGTATTCCCGTATGCTGCTTCGTGTCATGTTGCCTCCCTTTGGGTAACACTTTTTTTGAGTCAACGATACCACTTTCGGTAACAATAATTATGACGCAATTCGAGGGCTTGACAGCCTGTGGTAGAATATATAACAAGTAGCTATTCATATGCGATTTTGCCTACGCTATTTGTGTGTCTGTTGATATTAAGTGAGAGGCATGAATGATATGATTGCGCCACGTTATAGACAGGTGCAAACCTGAGTGATGATAGCGTGGAGCGAGACATCTGTAACGCAGTAGCGCAATGCGTGGGGAGGTGCGAAATGAATGGATAATCAGACATTGGGACAAGATAAAATATCTAAAATCAATTAGGAGGGAAAAGTGAAAGGTAAAGTTTTGTTGGCTGTTTCTCTAGCTTTAGTGTTGGTATTGTCATTAGTAGCGGCCTGTGCTGCGCCGACACCGACACCAACTCCTACTCCTACCCCAACCCCAACTCCGACCCCAACCCCAACCCCAACCCCAACACCAACAGCTGAGGTTTTCTCGTTGAAGGTGCAGGAAGCCTATGGTGCCGGGCTTGCCGGCTACCGGATCTTTGCGAGGTGGGCAGATACGATGAAGGAGATGAGTGGGGGGCGTCTGAACATTGAAACTTACCCCGAGGGGGGGATAGTAGCTACCTTTGACGCCTTTGACGCCGTCCAAACCGGCATCCTTGACGGTTTTATTAGCTGGCCCCAGTACTGGGGGGGTAAGCACGCTTTAGCCATCTACGTCAGTTCTTACCCCTACGGTCTTGATATGGCCTGGATGTGGGAGGTCTGGTTCTACAACATGGGTGGTATTGAGCTGGCTCGGGAGGATTATGCCCGGTTCAATATGTACTATGTGGCTCCGGTGCAGACCGGCCCAAATTATGCTCACTGCATAAAACCCATAGCCAAATTCGAAGACTGGAACGGGTTGAAGTGCCGGTATCCCGGTGGCATGATTGCCGAAATCTACGAGAAAGCCGGGGCTTCGGTAATTATTCTGCCTGGCGGTGAGATTTACACGGCGATGGCTACGGGCGTTATCGAGTTTGGTGAGTATGTCGGGCATTCCATGAACAAGGAGCTTGGTCTGCATGAGGTTGGCAAGTATATTATCGGTCCGGGACAAATGCACCAGCCGGTAGACTTGCAGGCCTTTGTCATGAATATGGATAGCTGGAACAAGCTGCCCGATGACCTCAAGCTGCTACTTACCGTAGGAACCAGAGACCTGTCCTGGAGCTTGCATACCAACATCATGAGTGCCGACCTGGTTGCTCTCAAGTGGATGGTTGACGTAAATGAAAATGTCTATATGGAACTACCACCCGAGGAGCGCGCTAGATTCAGGACTGTCTCTATCGAGCTGTGGAAGAAGTGGGCAACGGACGATATTTCCACGAGGGCAGTAGAATCACAAGTCCTGCTTATGGACGCGGTAGGGCATTTCAATTACCCTGGAATGGAGGAGGAAGTAGAAAAACACTTCCCCGGCTTACTTGCCCAACCACTGGATCCTTTAATGGTGGAGGACTTCTGGCTTAGATAGCGGTGTGATAATGGTGTAAGCCTCTCATCCTGACAACAAGGGATAGATGGCGAAGAAGGCGGGGGAGAGGAAGGGTAGCTAATCCCCCGCCTTCTTCTTGACAATCAGGCGTAGATAAAAATATAATTTGATATCAAGTGCGGATAAAGATAAAATTCGACGGCAAAGCGCCAATCACCCGGAAAGGGTGGGGAAATAACTACAGCGCAAGAAAGGAAAAGCGTG
>SOIC01000094.1 GCA_004377275.1 Dehalococcoidia bacterium | reverse complement strand
AGTCCGATGCGTAAAACAGCCGATCCTCCCAGTCGAACCCGAGCCAGCGCACGTCCTCTATGATCGATTCGACGTATTCACCCTCTTCTTTGGTGGGATTTGTATCATCGAACCGCAAATTGCACAGGCCTCCGTACCCGGCGGCGATGCCGAAATTGAGGCAGATGGACTTGGCGTGCCCGATGTGTAAATAGCCGTTCGGCTCCGGCGGGAACCGCGTGTGCACACGCCCCCCGTATTTGTTATCCTTGAGGTCCTCGTTGATGATATTCCGAATAAAGTCGGAAGGAGCTACTGGTTCGAGCGTGGTCATATCATTTCACCGGTAATAAGCGATTCTACCATTCTGATCCTCTGGAATTGCAGTAGCTTTATCATGACTATAGGTTTGAGTCTTAGCTAAAACTACAATTTCCAATTGCCTTTGTCAAGCATTTGGCTGACTAGATGACTCTCGAATAGACTCCCACTTCTGATGGTGCTAGAATAGGAAACGATTGATAGAAAACACCCTTCTTTGAGGGTCGGATTGGAAGAGAAGCAACAGGCGCCAACTTCTGTCATAAGATTACAGTGCAGATAGCGATGTCAACGGAGAGCCATGAGTGAAGGAAATGTTCGGGTGCGCTTCGCCCCCAGCCCCACCGGATATCCTCATGTAGGCAATATCAGGACTGCCCTTTTCAACTGGTTGTTCGCCAGACATACAGGCGGCAAGTTCATCGTGCGAATCGAAGACACAGATGTCACCCGCAAGGTCAGGGGCGCTGTCGAAGCCATACTGGACAGCCTGCGCTGGCTAGGGATAGATTGGGACGAAGGGCCGGAGGTAGGTGGTGACTATGCACCCTACGTCCAATCGGAGCGCCGAGACCTATATCAAAAGTGTGCGCAGCAATTGCTGGAGGGCGGCCACGCTTACAAATGCTATTGCTCCTCGGAGCGGCTTTCACAGATGCGCGCCGAAATGGCCGAGCGCAAGGAATCCATGCGCACCTATGACCGCCGCTGTCGCGACCTGACCCAGGAGGAGCGGGACAAACTGGAAGCTCAAGATATCACCCACGTAGTTCGGTTCAAGACCCCGCTTGAGGGAACGACCAGCTTCAACGACCTGATTAAGGGAGATGTGACCTTTGATAACTGCACACTGGACGACTTCATTCTCCTCAAATCGGACGGATATCCTACCTATCACCTGGCTAATATAGTTGACGACCACCTGATGCAAATCTCCCACGTCCTTAGAGCAGACGAGTGGTTGTCGAGCACCCCGCGCCATATCCTGCTTTACCAGGCTTTGAGGTATGAGCCCCCTGAGTTTGCTCATTTACCCATGATCCTGGGGCCAGACCGCGCCAAATTGAGCAAGCGCCATGGTGCCACCTCCATTATTGAGTATCGGGATCGGGGATACCTCCCCGAGGCTATGGTGAACTTCCTCGCGCTTCTGGGCTGGGCGCTGGACGACAAGACTGAGATCTTCAGCAAAGAAGAGCTGGTTCAGTATTTCTCCATCGAGCGCATTAGCAAGACCTCCGCTATCTTTAACAAAGATAAGCTCGATTGGATTAACGGCTTCTACATACGCAAAGACGCAGTGATCGAAGCACCTACAGCTCAGGCCTCTGCCACCGCACTCGTGCCCCAGATGAGTAGTAATTTTGTAGAGCGACTATCAGAGTCTCTGGACAGAGATTTGCCTACGGAAGTTAAGCGACCTATCTCCAAGGAATATGTGCAGCAGATAGCACCGCTAATATATGAGAGGCTTAAAAAGTTCGGAGAAGCAGCCGAGCTATGCAAGTTTTTCTTCATTGAACCTGTGCCACAAACCATATTACCTACTGATATACCAAGTGAAGAAAAATTCGGGATGCCGACTATTTACCCAGGCGACAAACTGGTCTATGACGCCAAGTTGCTTCTTGGGAAGAATCTAACCAAGGAAGCCGCGATGGCAGGTCTTGAAGCTGCCTTGAGGCGGCTTCAAGACGTTCCCTTCGACGCCTCATCGCTCGACCTCGAGCTTCGCTTCCTTGCCGGCGAGTTGGGACTGAAAACCGGGGATTTTTTCGGACTGCTCAGGGTCGCGGTCACCGGGCGTACAGCGGCCCCGCCTCTCTTTCAAACGATGGCAGTTCTGGGCCGGGAGCGGTGCCTGAGGCGGGTCGAGGCAGCGCTGGGCAAACTTGGTCTGGTTTGACAATGAGAACAGACTTATATAATCTACGATAGGGGAGACAGCATGTACTGTCCGCTATGTTTGTATTTCACTGAGAAGGAAGAGTGCCGCTTGCAGGGTAAAGTGAGTCCTGAGCAGCAAAAGGCAGGGTGTGATGCCTTTATCGAGCACAGCTTCAGGATAGTGGGTAGCAGTGGCTGCTGCGGTCTCTCCGGCTTACCATTCCTCGACCCTCAAGAGAGAGGCGAGGCCGACGAGTAGGCTTTGCCGTAGCGAGAATCTTACGTTATAATATGAAACCGATGGGGAATCGTCTAGTGGTAGGACGGCTGACTCTGGATCAGCAAGCCCAGGTTCGAATCCTGGTTCCCCAGCCAGTCTAGAGACGCTAGGAATTTAATGGAGGTGATATCATTATGAGCACGGGAAGGATTCTACTTCTAATCTTCGGAATCATCATCCTGCTGGGGTCAGCTCCTCTCCTGTTCGGTGGTGGGGTTTTGCTGTGGGTGCACATTGCCCTCACAGATAGCGAAGGGTTTATCACTACAAATACTCACCAGCTTGAAAGAGGATCCTATGCCATAGTGACCGAGCCTGCCGACATAGAGTTTGACGAGGAATGGAATTGGGGTTGGGGATGGCATCGGGCTTGGGAGTTGGGTGACTTATTCACCTTTAAGATAGAAGGCTCAAACAACGATCCCTCGAAAGGAATCTTTATAGGAGTAGCCGAGGAGTCGGATTGGAAAGCATACCTCAGCGATGTAGAGTATGATGAGATCACCGACTTCAGCTTAGACCCCTTTGATGTGGATTATATAAATCACCCCGGCAGTTCGGTACCTGCAGCTCCCACATCCCAAACATTTTGGACAGCGGAAATGTCTGGCACCGGAACTCAGACTTTAGAGTGGCAACTGGAAACGGGCACCTATTCGGTCGTGCTGATGAACCAAGATGGGTCTAGCGGTGTGGATCTGGACATGGCCGTGGGCGCGAAGGTTCCCTTGATATTCGGTGTTGGTGTGGGACTGGTCGTTATGGGGATAGTAGCGCTAGTAGTAGGGATCCTCATGATCATTTTTGCAATACGTGGATGGAAAAGATCGCAACCATCGCAACCAATGCACATTATCAGCGAAGTTTGAGCTGATCGAAGAGACACATAGAAGCCAGATTCGGATATCGCTACAACAATGGGCTACTCCCCTAAACGCATCATATCGGTGGTGGGCTGGCGTATTGCCTGGAACGCCGATAGAGGGTGTACCCCTATAAGTACCCCCATAATTTATTCAGCTTCTAGAATGTGTTGCCGATGAGGTATTTTAGACACATGGAGGCTAAGTGTATATCGAGGATCAGCCTGGGGATACAGAGTAGTTCAGGAATGGGCGTTACGGGCAAAATTGATAGGAGCCGCGTGACGGTTTAATAAGTTGGACACATTCTGAAGGAGGAAGCATGAGCCGGAGGGCACGAAGACTGGGAAGAGGTGTGGCCTTGGTGGGAGCTGGTATGTCGAAATTCGGCGCTTTCGCTGACAAGACTAGCCGCGATTTGTTTGTCGATGCATTCAATGCAATGACAAAGACGGTAGATAAAGGGGTGGATACCGAGGATATAGAAGCCCTATATGTGGGTAACTACTCCAGTGACCTCTTCGAGGGGCAGGGGCATATTGCTCCCATTATGGCCGATTGGGTAGGACTGGTTCCCAAGCCAGCTACCCGTGTGGAGGATGCCTGTGCCAGCAGCGGCGTTGCCATAAGGGAGGGAATCCTGGCAATAGCTTCGGGTCTATATGACACTGTACTGGTGGGTGGGACTGAAAAGATGACCAACCTACCCACGGAGCAGGTGACCGATACACTTGCCTCTGCCAGCGATGCGGTCTATGAGGGTGCTTGCGGTTTTACCTTCCCCGGGCTATATGCTGCTATGGCAACTGCGTACATGGCGAAGTATGGTGCCAGTGTGGAACACTTTATGAAAGTGGGGATCAAGAACCACAATAACGGAGCACTGAATCCAAAGGCTCAGTTTAACAGATCCATCAAAGACCTCATGAATGCCCGGATTGAAAAGGCGAAACAGAAAGGGGAACCGGTGCCATATTGGCGTGACGAGCTTGAGTTCCTCAAAGATCCTAGGGCGAACCCGGTGGTTGCCTGGCCTATGAGACTATTTGACTGCTCGCCCATCACCGATGGGGCTGCCTGTATCCTCCTCGTCGCCGAGGACCTGGCCGGGGACTTCTCTGATAACCCCATATACATCATCGGAACTGGCCAGGGCAGCGACCACGCCCTTAATGAACGGAAAGACCTGACATCCATCCTGGCGTCAAGAACCGCAGCCAAGCAGGCTTATGAGATGGCGGGAGTGAAGCCTGAAGATATTCAGATCGCTGAGGTCCACGATTGCTTCACCATTGCCGAGCTGATGGCGATTGAAGACCTGGGCTTCTTCAAGCCTGGAGAGGCATTCAAGGCAACCGAGCGAGGGCTTACCGCTCGCGATGGGGCTAAACCTATCAATACATCGGGGGGACTCAAATCCAAGGGGCACCCCGTTGGAGCATCGGGAGTAGGGCAGGTAGTCGAGATATGGCATCAGATGAGAGGCGAGGCCGGCCCCAGGCAAGTTCCAGGAAAGGACATTCGCCTCGCTCTGACTCATAACGTTGGCGCTACCGGCGGCACCTGTGTGGTTCATATTTATCAGAGGAGGTAGTCCTTGACTGAGGAAAGAGAATTTGACAGCGCATCCTTCTATCGGTTTCTCGCTGAGAAGAAACTCATGGCTTCGAGGTGCAAGAAATGTCAGGAACTATATCTACCCCCACACCCTATCTGTAGCAAGTGCCACGGAAATGACATGGAATGGGTGGAGATGAAGGGCAAGGGTAGGCTTGCTGCTTTCACCGCCGTCGCCGTGGGGCCGAGCTTTACCATAGAGGAAGGATATGACAGAGACAATCCCTACCTGGTCGGGGTTGTGGAATTGGAGGAGGGTCCCAAGGTAAGTGGCCGGATTCGAGGGCTTGACGCCAGAAAACCAGAGGGCATAAAGGTGGGAACCCCTCTCACTGTGGAGTTCATGGAACAGGAGGAAGGCAGAAGGTGTTTCGTAGCCTTCAAAGCTCGGTAGGTAGCTACCAGGAATTCAAAGGAGCGAGCGGTGCGCTGTTCGGTGGGGGTATATGTAGTTTTGCCGATTGGCACAAGCGGTCTTCACCTAGCATTCGTTATGGACTGCCTCGAGCGCTGAATAAGCAATCTTTCTACTACCAGCCTGGGATGTTGCTCCATCTGTTGAAGCCGGTCAAGAATTGCCTGTTCGCCAATTTGATCACGAACTATTTGCAATAGCTCTTTACGCCATTTCCGCCATCCAGTCCATTGACAAAACCCGACAGCCAGAAGGAGTGTGTCCCAGTCGCCAGCTTGGTGAGCTGCCGTTGTTATTGATCCTAGCATATTTGACTGACTGGCAAGAAACCTTTTCAGTTTATTAGCCCTCTCCATACTCTCTGCCGGGGAAATCATATGCTTATAGAGAGCTAATAAGAAGTGCCATGTCCGCCAGCCTAGAACCTGGCGAAAGTCCATAGCTTCAATAGATTCCGCCTCACGTTCTGCAATTTCGGAATAGGCTTCATCTACCAGCATCATACCCAGTAATTTATCTACGATACTCGACTCCTCCAATCCAGCTAGCGCTGTGGCGACGTCCGATTGGCTCACCATACACCTCTCCAAAATTTCGACAAGGAAAGCATAAATCTTTGGAGGCAATGCTGCTTCTAACAAATCTTCCTGCAAATCCGGTTGCCTTTGCTGTACCTTCGCAGATTTTGATGCCTCGGGCTCCACATTCTGAGCCTGCGCCTGTTTCTTGCCGAGAAACCCCTTAATACGAAACCAGGATGGGCTCCGATAACCTTTCATGACTCTCTCTCCGGAAGCCTACTGCACTTCACGATAGTGAATTTCTCCCCTCTGAATCCTGCGATGTATCAGGCTACGTATCCACCTTCTAATAATGCGCCTTGTTTGCGGAACTAACACTGCGAACCCCACAATGTCTGTAATTATACCCGGTGTAAGCAGCAACAGGCCACCCGCAAGGATCAAGGCTCCGTCAAAGAGCTCGTTAGCGGGCATGATTCCACTCTCAATGCTGCTGCGAATTCTGGAGAGGGCAGCCAAGCCCTGATGCCTTGCCATAACAGCACCAAGAATGCCTGTTGCCACTACGATGAGTACGGTATACAAAGCGCCTATGATGGTTCCCAAATAAACCAGAATTGCCAGCTCGATGAGTGGCATAAGAATAAATAAGAGCATAAGTCTTAAAAGCATTCTACCTCGGCTACATCCTTTTCGGATCTTTCTACCATCGCCTCTTTAAGCCATTTCTTAAGCTTCATGCTGCTAATGAGGAGGACCGGGTTCTCCCGCCTGGCAACTGTTGACCATTGATTGCGCTACTCCGACCCTAATAGTCAGCCGCTACTGATATCAGCCTAACCGTCCACGTGTGTGCTTTAGCACCTCGCTTCTTGCTGTGGGTAAGGGTGATGGATGTTACATCATTTGTCAAGGGGCACCGTCACCTTCAGTTTGGGCGCAAAGGCAGTAGCCTCAAGTGAGGATTCTAAGATCGGCGGCAATATTTGAAGAAGCAAGAGGCCTGTGTTTACAAAGCTCATTCTCTGGACTAAAATAGACAGGGCTGCGGCAGCTGGCCTTGTGGCGAGAGGCTACTTACTATTTTAGTGGGCAGATCATTAGGCAATAGCGGTGAATATCAGGCACTGTAGGTAGCTGCGCCCTTTATATAAACATAGAAGGAGGTTTAAAGTGGCCGAATTGGAGGATTACAGCGGGCCGTTTAAAACCGATCTAAAGCTTGAGGATTTCTCAAAGGAGGCGCTCATAAGGTTGTACGTCGCCGCGTGCAAGGACTACCTGGGGATAGATGGAATATGGCTGGCCCTCTTGAGGCAAAAGTATGGTGATCAAGTGGCTTTCCAGCATGATGTGGAGATTTGGGAACCGGGCACCAAGGGTGAGGTGCGCCGCACCCGCGAGGCGCTGAATATCTGGGGAGACGATGTCGAGGCAGTCATGAAATATATCCAGACCAGCGCATCGCTGGGAGGGCTATTTCACATTGATTGCGAGCTGATGGATAAGAACCACGGCAGGTACACCATCAACCGCTGCAACGCGCTGGACTATTTTGAGAAACACGGGGATGAGACGTTACTGAAACAAGCGTGCTATGAGCTATGCATTCCCTATAACCAGAGGTCGGCTGACTGGTTCAATCCCAAGATAAAGTGGACTGCGGTCAAGCTGCCTCCCCGCAAGAGCAAGGACGAGCCCGCCTGTGTGTGGGACATTACGTTGGAAGAGTAGAAGGCAAAACGATAGGGAATCCTTTATATCAAATACAATCCAACACTCTCTGCAATAAACTCCAAGCGGAAGACATCAAACGATTATTGCCAGCTTAACCTGCATTGACGCAGCTCTTTTTCCGTGACTATGATAGCCAGGGTCCGTGGTGAAGTGGACTCGCTCTCATGGTTCTTCATCGGAGGGCGCTGGGTCTGGGTACCAGAAGGAATACCAGCCTTCCCCAGTATTTACGTTGGCATAGCGGCGGCCCGCGGAGCAGGCGCTCTAGCGTACCTGTTCCGCAAGAGGCTTGTGGTAACACTATAAGGGTGCCAGCACAACCTCCCTTTCTAATCTTGTAATTGCTTCATGAACAGCCATTAGTTCGGATACATCACCTTGCCAAACTCTCCCCGAGGCTGCATAGGTTGACAAAACAGAGAATCTAGATGTACTCTTTACGCACATTGAACACAGCTAGGCAGGTTTAGAAAGGACAAAAGAGGGAATCCAATTTAAGGAAAGGAGACATTGATGGCTAAGTTTGAACCTGAGGTTCTGGGTGAAATGGTCAAAGAGTGTATTGGCCTTCCTCACGATGAGATGCTTGACGCAATCACGGAAGCAGTTGACAAACGATATCCCAAGCTACACATCCGCAAGAAAAGGAAATGGCATTGGAGCAATGCCGGCGGTGCTATGTTGCAGATATCATTCCTTTATGGCTCACTCACAGAGTACTTGCTCTTTGCTCATACTGCCATTGGCACCGAAGGACATACTGGGATATACCTATCCAGGCTGTGGGATTGGGTTTTGGAGGGAGAGACGTGGCATTATGGGTTAGGAGATAGTGAGCGCACTGTCTATAAGGTGGGCGATATGGGTTTCTTGGACAGAGGTGGTGGGGGCGAGGGTTTCTGCATCAAGGACAATATTACGGTACTAGAGTATGCTCGTGGATTTGTTCCCCTGATGATGCCCTTTGGACTGGCTGACAGTATATTCAGTACGCTTGACTTCAAGAGTGTATTAGGCCAGAGTTGGGAATATTCAAAACTGTGCATTAGAGAATTGCTGAGGGGAAGGATCTGAAATCGTAATTTGCAATTACATGCGGTTGTCTTCAGGGCCTTTCTAGCACAATCTCCCGCTCCAACTGCGTAACTACCTCATAAACGCACGTTCATTTGACTAGGCTATCGTGGGTATGCTACCTTGTATTCCACACATTCTAACGGAATTTGCAGCAGTGAGCTGCGTAGGCCTGCGAAAACGATATTGAACTAGCCAAACACTGTACCGTGAAAACGTACTGAGTAGCCGTTTGAAATCTTGTAGAAAGGATATGCACCAATGAGGGTTATTGTTCTTGGAGGCGCTGGGGACATGGGGAGCCGGGCAGTGGAAGAGCTGGCAGAGGCCGAAGATGTTGAACAGGTTACAATTGCGGATCGGAATCTGGATGTGGCCCGACAGATTGCAGGCAGGCTCCAGGGAGCAAAAGCCAAGGTGGACGTTAAACGTGTCAACGCGCAAGACCACCGTGGCTTGGTGGAGGCGATACGCGACTATGATGTGGCCGCATCTGCACTCGGCCCCTTCTATATATATGAAGCCAAGTTGGTGCGGGCAGCTATTGAAGCGGGGGTTAACTATACCAGCATCTGTGACGATTGGCTGGCCGCAGACGAGGTGATAAATCAATTCTCTGAAAAGGCTCGCAAAGAGGGAGTAACAATCATTACGGGCCTCGGCACCAGCCCGGGAATCTCCAACGTCGGGGTCCGCTATTTCGCCCAGCAGATGGACAAGCTACGTCGAGTGGATATCAGTGTTTACCTACCTTTGAACTCAGGTGGGGGTGAGGCGGTGATGGGGCATACTCTATTCATCATGAGTGGAAAGATTGCAACCTGGCGTGATGGAAAACGGATGATGATTCGCGCCTGCCGCGAGGAGCGGGTAATTGAATTCCCGAAGTTTGGAAAGGTAAAAGTGTGGAATATGGGTCATGGCGAACCAGTGACTGTTCCTCTCTCTATCCCAGGGATACAGGACGTCAATTTCTTTATGGGCTTTGGCCCGGGGTCAAATTGGCTAGTCTTGCCTGCCAAGTTGGGACTCTTCGGCGGCAAGTGGCGCCGGCAGGTGCTAACCAGGCTCCTGAATAGCCTCAAACACCTGGGCAAGTCTCAGGAGCCGGAATGGGGTGCGGTCCGAATTGATGCCTGGGGCGAGCTGGGTGGCAAAGAGGTACATGAGATGGCATGCGGGATTGGCCAGATGAGGGAAGCGACCGGGCTTTCTCTGGCTATCGGCACTCTGATGCTCGCACGGAAGGAGATTCTCACCGAAGAAGGAGGAGTCTACGGCCCCGAGGCCTGTATGGACCCGATCAAGTTCTTCACGTACCTAAAAGAGCGGGGAATTTTATCATACTTTGACCTGGAGATGACCAAGCCGGTTGTGTAAACTGCTCGGGGAATTGGAGCCACTCGGGCTATTCTAAAAGAAAGTGGCGGCTTGTAAAAATTCAAGCTATTATTAAAGCTGACAGACCGAGTGGCCCAGCCAGGCGGATTTGGACTAATATAGATAAGTCCGTGGCTGTTGACTACGTTATAGGGGTCGTTTACTACATTCATTTATGAGGAGGTTCAAAGTGGCAGAATTGGAGGATTATAGCGGGCCGTTTAAGCACGATCTAAAGCTAGAGGATTTCTCCAAACCGGTGCTTATTAGGCTGTTACAAGCTGCGTGCAAGGACTATCTGGGGATAGCTGGAATCTGGCTCACCTTCATGAGGCAGAAGTACGGCGATGAGGTGTCTTTCGGACATGATGTGGAGGTTTGGGAACCGGGAACCATGATGGACACGCGTCGCCTACGCCAAGCACTGAATATGTGGGGAGACGATGTGGCTTCGGTTATGAAATATATCCAGACGGCTCCATCCATGGGATCGTTACTTGAGATTGAGTGCGAGATGATAGACGAGAATCATGGCAGGTACACCATCACCCACTGCCAAGGGCTGGATTATTGTGAAAGACACGACGATGAGGCGCTGGTGAAGCATCAGTGTGAGGGACTGTGCATTCCATATAATCAAAGGACGGCTGAGTGGTTCAATCCCAAGATAAAGTGGACTGCTATTAAACTGCCTCCCCGCAAGAGCA
>SOIC01000078.1 GCA_004377275.1 Dehalococcoidia bacterium | reverse complement strand
GCGCTCCTCCACCAGCTCCTCAAGGTGCTCGCGGTGTTTCCTTAATTCCTCCTCCATACGCTTGCGTTCGGTAATGTCTCTGGCTATGGCAACGAATCCCGTTGGATCTCCGGCGCTATCACGCAGCACACCAATACTTAGATCAACATCATATGACCTGCCATATGTGGGCGTGATCTCCTGACTCATCTTTGCTGTGCCGGTCCCACTTTTTATCGCCTTCTTCCCTTGTCCTATGATCCCTTTTGCGTCTTCACGAGGCATAAGCTCAAAGCCTTCCTTACCAACAAGCTCTTCCCTACTTAACCCGGACATGCGAAGTATTGTATCATTCACTTCTAGAATTTTACCTTTCAAATCGGTGACGGCAATCCCCTCGCTAGTGGATTCAAACATAACACGCAGTTTTTCCTCCGACTCCCGCAGTGCCTCCTCCGCCCTCCTGCGCTCGGTAACTTCATGCAAATTAAGAACAATCCCCGTCACCACTGGATTATCTAAAAGATTATTGCCTAAGACCTCAAAGGTGCGCCACGAGCCATCTTTGTTTTGAAGACGTAACTCTGTTTGTGCAATGGGAATCTTGTTTTCGAGCAATTGACGGAAGACCTCCATCACCTTTGTAGTATCGTCGGGGTGACAAAATTCAAAGGGATTCTTGCCGATCCTGTCTTTTACTTTACGCCCCGTCATACGCTCCATTGATGGGCTTTCGTAGCGTATGGTCGCGTCGGAGTTCATAATCACGATGGCGTCTTGAGCGTTTTCGACGAGTGACCGATAATATTCTTCGCTACCTCGCAGCGATTCCTCCACCCTCTTGAGCTCGGTGTTCTCCTCTTCTAACTCAGCGATTCGCTGGCGCATTTCCGCCAGCCCATTTATGCGGTATTCTTCAGTCTTGGTTTGTGTTTTCAATAGCGTGTACCTCACAAATTAGAAAGCCCTCCGCAACCGAGAAACGCTTTTGAGAACTCGCTCTATCTTCGGTAGACTGGCATTTCATGCTCAATAGCTTTGGACCTGTGGCTTTGAGTCACCGCCTATCGGACGGTTCGCCTCTCTCGGAACCTAATATTCAGTTTCCACGCAGTTTGGCGTCTGACTGCTTTATACCACGTTATACTATTTTATTCTATTTTATACCATATAGTGATGTTTTTGTCAAGTGCCCAAAATTGCCATTTGGGGGCTAGCTGCTTGAAATGAGACAGGTTACGCAAAGATTTGAGTGGGTTGGAAGGGAGTAACAGCGGGGAAGTGCGAAAAAAGCCTTACCAGGAGTACAAATCCCACACCTCATGTAAAACGGGAGTATCGTCGCTATCTGTAGTTGTCAAAGTTGCCCGCCATTGCTGATACCTCCCACTTGGTAGGACAGAGGCATCCTGCCATGCCGGTGTGGCATCATCTTTGAGGAATATGGCATCTGATGCTCTAACCTCAAAGGTTATGTCGGTGCCCGAGGGAAGCGTTTCGTCCCATCCCAGCAAGTCCCAGCCGGCATTCACTTCAGAGGTATCATATACACTAGAGGCAATGGTGCTTGGGGAGTAAGCTTCTTCCGCCCCCACGCTGGCACTCGGCTCCGGGTCAGCGTATTTGCGGACTAGGATCCAATCATATTCAGAGGGGCCACCGTCCCATTGTTCTAATCCTATCCCGCCACCACTTAGATCACTGCGAGAATAAGAACTCTTAAAGTTACCGTCCTGGTAAAGGTTATAATTGCTTCCACTAATCCTTATGTCAATAATAGCCCATGTGTCCATGACATAAGCATTAGCTCCTCCTTGGTAGAGATTAACATACGAACTTGGTTCTCCAAATGTAAATTTATAGAAATCACCCTGGTCAAACCAATATAGCCACTCTATATATCCTTCGTCGTCTGATTGAACAAACCACGCAAATCCTGGCCAACTATCAACCAAGAAGGCAAGCACGGTGATGGCAGCAATCCACATGATTGCGATGTGTATGTATCGGCTGGCAATACGGGCCTTACAGTTATAGAGGATGGAACCGAAACTAGTTGGACTGTTGGTGTTGGAGCTGAGGGGACAATAGACAGAACTTTCAGCCAGACCTTCACTCTCGCCTGATATTATGAGCCTTTTTAACTCCTATTCATCAAACGGGAGACGGGATTTGAACCTGTGAGACCCTACTTAGAAGGCAAGGGAAAAAGGCGGTGTCCGCTCACTTCCTTCTTTATGAGGATGTCTCATAGTACGCTGAAGGCGTCAACCCTCCGTAGGGAGAATGGAGCGCTCTAATGGAGCAGAGACTGAACATAACACCCAATCGTTTCACACCCGGTTCGTAACGAAGGCAAACCCCTCACCCATACCTTGGATTGGTTAGCCGGGCAAGCCGGACTGGCTCAGTTTGTCACCGCAGGTGGTGTTCTGCCGTCACAAGCCCACCGCTTGATTTAGCTGAGCGATAGCTGCCAGGTTATTGTCAGGGCGTCACCACTGGTAAGTGTAACCGGAGTAAACGTGTTTGCCGCCATAAGGTTGTTGTCGCCTGAAGAAGCCGACTGTAGACCAGTTAGCTGGACATCGGTATGCGTTGCCGACGCAGTGAATGTCGCTTCTATTTCCCATGCACCTGTGCCAGTGCTGGTGTAGGCGCCAACCGCCCTTGACAAGCCGCCTGCGGCAATTTCAGTTGGGATTTGCGTCCAACCTGCGGCTGGCGAACTCGTACTTAGTGAAAGCGAAATCCATTTCGCTGGGTCGGTGCTTGGCGAGTCACCTAGCTGGTCCTCGACCCAGTCAAAGCCGATGTTGACCATGAGGTTCGAGCTCTCATCACGGTAGAAAAGGACATAGGTCCCTGTTGCCTCATCATAGTGGTAGGCCTCTACAACCACCTTGCCCCGTATGGAGAGGTTGGTCACCGTTTCAGGGGATTGCTCCTGGTCAACCCCATAGGCGGCGATTGCCCCTACCACGCCTAGCAGCACTATCAGTGCTACCCCTGCGATGAGTCTATTTCTAGTCATTGCCCTGTTCCTCCCCTCTCATCTTCTTTTAGAAATTAGCCTTCTACTATGCGTCCACTGTTTTCTAAATTGCCTCTTTCACCCCTTCACCCCCTTTTATTCATTTTTGGTTGAAAGCACTAGCTTTGCATCAGGCACCACGCCATTACTATTGCCCAAGCAAATCTGGACAATACTTGACGTTGCCAATCGTTACCCCGACCCTTCGTGCCAGCATTATTTGCGGTATTATACAACGGAATACTTTATTTGGCAAGTACCTCCCACAAGTACCTCACAGTAGATGACTGGACTGATCCTTCGTGCCAGCATTATTTGCGGTATTATACAACGGAATACTTTATTTGGCAAG
>SOIC01000152.1 GCA_004377275.1 Dehalococcoidia bacterium | reverse complement strand
GATATCGCCCAGGATCATCGCCAAGCTGCGCGCAATGTCCCCAATGTTACAGAGCGACATATAGGTGACCCAAACCGATGAGGGTTGCTTTCCCTTTATGGAGGTGACCCTCTTCATATATGGCCCTTGAAGCTTGCCTCAGCGAATGCTAAAATCACTATATTGGTAAGCCGTTAGTTCAGGCGTAGAGCACCTGGCTTTTAATCCGGGTATCGGGTTTCGAATATCCCACAGCTCATCATTGATAAAGGCTGCTAGCGACCTTGTGAAAGGGGAGGTATTGAAGGAGCGTGCTGCTGAGGCAATACTGTTGATAGCACAGATCACCGGCGAGGCTCTGCTTTCCCTAGTAGAAGAACACCAGGATCGCCAGAATCGCAATCCAGAAAAAAGACCGAGGCGGAGCTAAATGATCTCGGTTTCAAGGCTGCTCTGCGATGAAATTGGACCGGGCGATTACCTGCGCTACGGGAGGGAAGAAGACCTTTCGCCTACGTCCGAGCCGAGACCCATAGTTGTCTGGAACTGTACCAAGCGGTGCAACCTTAATTGCATACATTGCTATGCCGATGCTGATGCTCGAAGCTTTGATGCAGAGATGAACACCGATGAGGGCAGGGCCTTCATCCGCCAACTGGCTGAGTTTGGCGTCCCGGTGATCCTCTTCTCAGGCGGCGAGCCACTGATGAGGCAGGATTTCCTCGAGCTTGCCAGGTTCGCCGCCAAACAGGGCATCGGAATAGTAGCCTCAACCAATGGCACATTGATAACTCAAGAAATGGCCGGTGAGATGCGCAACATAGGTTTCCGAGAAGTGGGGATTAGCCTGGATGGCATCGGCGACGAGAACGACCGGTTCCGAGGCAAAAAAGGAGCATATGAGGCGGCCCTGCATGGTATCCGCAATTGCGTCTCGATAGGACAGAGGGTATCGCTCAGGATGATGATCACTCGCTCAAATCATCATGAGATCCCCGCTATCTTCGATTTGGTGGAGCGGGAGAATGTAGATCGCGTTTGTTTCTATCATCTGGCATATGCAGGCCGGGGGAATAACCTGAGGGGAAGCGACCTCAGCCACTCTGAGATGAGGAAGGTCATTGACCTCATATGTGATCGCACGCTCGATCTTTACCGTCGAGGGATTCGCAAGGAAACCCTTCTGGTTGGCAACCATGCCGATGGGGTCTATCTCTACCTCAAATTCAAGCAGCAAGATCCGAGGCGTGCCGAAAAGGTTCTATCTTTACTGCGCCGGAACGGCGGCAATAGCTCCGGCATTCTCATAGGTGCGGTAGATGAGGTGGGCAATGTCCACCCCGATCAATTCTGGAGGAATGTCACGGTGGGCAATGTGCGAGAGCAGGCGTTCGGCCATATATGGCTGGATACCTCAAATCCAGTGATGCGTGGTCTAAAGGATCGAAAGGCATTGCTCAAAGGCCGCTGCGCGCGATGTAACTACCTCGATATTTGTAATGGCAACCTGAGAGCACGGGCCGAGGCAGTCTTTGGTGACATCTGGCAGGAAGACCCGGCCTGCTATCTTACCGACCAGGAGATTGGAATTGTGCGATGACGGAAGCAGCCGATAAGAATCACCTCACCCCGGACTTGAAGCTGGTAGCCTGGGAGATAACTAAAAGGTGCAACCTGTTCTGTGACCATTGTCGAGCAGCGGCAACAGATGCGAATTACGAGGGTGAACTACCAACTGAGGAGTGCTTCAGGCTGATCGATAGCATTTTGGAGGTGGGCAAGCCAATTCTGATCCTTACTGGTGGGGAGCCCCTTCTTCGTTCAGACATATTCCAGATCGGCAAATATGCCACAGAGCGTGGTCTTCGCGTGGTGCTCGGCACCAACGGCACGCTCATCACGAGCGAGGTGGCTGCCGCGATGAAGGAGGTGCCAATATCTCGAATCGGGGTGAGCATTGACTTTCCCATTCCCAAGTTGCAAGACGAGTTTCGCGGGAAAGTCGGCGCTTTCGAGGCTGCGGTGGCGGGCGTACAAGAGGCGCGCCGCGCCGGAGTAGATGTGCAGATAAATAGCACCATCACTAAGATGAATGCGCCTCATCTGGACGGCCTGCTGAACCTTGCGCTGGACCTGGGAGCTGTTGCCTTGCACCCGTTCATGTTGGTGCCGACAGGGCGGGGAAAAGACCTGGCCGAGGTTGAACTCCTTCCCCAAGAACATGAACAGATACTCAATTGGATCTATGACAAGCAGTTGCAGTTCGGCAATCGGATATCCTTCAAGCCTACTGATGCCCCGCACTATATGCGAATAACTCTGCAGAGGCAGAAAGAGAGTGCGAAAGGTGTGACGGGCCGTCCTTCAACCCTGGATTCGGCCACCAGGGGGTGTCTCGCCGGTGTAGGCTTTTGCTTCATCTCTCATGTGGGCCGAATACAAGGGTGTGGGTATCTCAATGTCGAGGCGGGAAATGTGCGAAGCGAGAGTTTTCCCAAAATCTGGGCCGATTCACCCCTCTTTACAGAACTCAGAGACCTCTCGAACCTCAAAGGTAAGTGCGGCGTTTGCGAATACCGGCGACCTTGTGGTGGCTGCCGCGCCCGGGCCTATGAGGCTACTGGCGACTATCTTGAGGCGGAACCATATTGCATGTATCAACCGGTTGCCAGGCGCGGCTCAAGGCCAGCATGCAAGGTGTGAACAGAGGGCGAAGATGACAAACTGAGGCGACGATATCCTTTTAACCAACAGCAATCTTGGGACTCATATGAAAACGGGCAAAAGGTGAAAGAAGTCAAGCTGGACGATACTGACAGAGGCTTGCTCAATCTGTTGCAGGCAAATTTCCCCCTGAGCCGGGAACCCTTCGTCGACCTGGGGTCAAGCCTTGGGTTGGAGGAAAAGGAGGTTATTCAGCGAATAACGCGGTTGAAGGAGGCGCGGATTATACGGTCCATCGGCCCCGTCTTCGATTCCCGTAGCCTTGGCTATAAGAGCACTCTGGTGGCCATGCGCGTCCCAGAGGAAAGGCTCGAAGAGGCGGCACAGATGGTGAATGAGCATCCCGGAGTGAGCCATAATTACGGTAGAGCTGGCGCTCTCAATCTGTGGTTCACCCTGGCTGTTCCGCCGGGTAATGACCTGAAGAGTGAGCTACAAGCTTTGGCCAATAAGGTTTGCCCGGAGCAAGTACTGGATTTGCCAGCGGTGCGGCATTTCAAAATAGGCCTCTTCTTCGATATGGCAGAAAGTGGCCCCCAAGTTAATTTTTCCAATAATTCGCCTAAGAAGACGAAAGGCGCGCTGCAAGCGTTGTCTACGCTATCCTCTTCGGAAAAGGCAGCGATCAGCGAGATACAGCAGGACATCCCTTTGCTGAGCAGGCCCTTCGATGCTATGGCAGAGCATGTTGGCATGGAAGTCAGTGAGTTCCTGAGATGCTGCCGACGGCTTAAGGAGCGCGGTGTTATGCGACGCTTCGGTGCATCGATCAGGCACCAAAATGTCGGCTTTGCGGCTAACGCTATGGTCTGCTGGAGAGTTCCGCCCTCGATAGTTGAGGAAGTGGGCGAGATGATGTCCGCTTTCAGGGAGGTGAGCCACTGCTACGAGCGAAAGACAAATCAGAGTTGGCCGTATAATGTGTTTACTATGATTCACGGTAAGACAAAAGAGGGGTTGCAACGCACTATTGAGAGAATTGCTGCCCAGAGTGGTATTCAGGAATACGAGGCGCTTTTCACGATTAAGGAATTTAAGAAGGAGCGGGTGAAATTCAGCGCATGAACGAAGAATAGAAGACGCAGGACTGAGAATGTCGTACTGCCCAATCATGGTGGACATCAAAGGGAAGCGATGCGTGGTGATCGGCGGGGGTGAGGTTGCGCTGCGCAGGGCTGAGATGCTGGTGGAGCATGGTGCTCAGGTGGAGATAATTAGCCCTGAGCTATGTCCTGAGCTTAACCGCCTGGCGGCAAGTGGCGCGGTGCTCTCCACGCTGCGCGAATACAAGCCTGGCGATCTGTATGGCGCCTTTGTTGTGGTGGCGGCCACGGATAATAGCAAAATAAATAGTCAGGTGGCTGAAGAGGCCCTGAAACTGGGAATTCTAATTAATGTGGTGGATACCCCGGAGCTTTCCAGCTTCATCGTTCCGTCGTGTTTGCACCGTGGCGATGTGACCATAGCCGTTTCCACCGGTGGCAAGAGCCCAGCACTGGCACGCAGACTCAGGACAGAGCTAGAGAAGAGCTTTGGGGATGAATACGCTTCGCTGGCTTTATTGGTTTCACAGGTGCGTTCCGAGCTGAAACAAGGGGGTGTCACCATACCTGCCGAGGTCTGGCAGCAAGCCTTGGATTTGGACGTGTTGCTTGAATTACTGCGTCTGGGGCAGTGGGATGAAGCTAAACAGAGGTTATTAAGTATTTTAGGGAGGCATGAATAGAATGGGTGGGAACATCGAACTAACAGGCCTGCAGGTCTGTCTAGTGGGCATGAACTACAGCACAACCCCGGTATCAGTCAGGGAGAGGTTGAGTATTCCAAGATACCAAATGCAGGAGGCACTGGCTTCCCTGCGCAATTATGTTCCCCACGGCGTCATTCTTGCTACCTGCAACCGGACTGAGATTTATGCCGTGGATGAGGATAACCAGTCCGTTGAACAGGCTATGCGTAAATTCCTCAAAGACTGGTCTGGCATTTCGGAAGAGGAGTTGGCCCCATATGTACACAGCTCTTTCAATTACCTGGCAATGAGGCATCTCTCGGAAACGGCAGCGGGGCTATGTTCGATGATAGTAGGCGAGTGGGAGATACTGGGCCAGGTGAGACAGGCGCTGGAGGACGCTGAGCAGGCCCAGATGGTGAATCTGCCACTGAGGAATCTATTTCAGCACGCCATCCGCACCGGGAGACGGGTCAGGGATAACACCGATATCAGCAAGAATGCCCTCTCGGTGAGCTCGGTGGCGGTTGATCTAGCCACCAAAATCACCGGCGACATTCGCCATTGCCGGGTGCTCCTCATCGGCGCCGGCGAGGCGGGCAAGCTGGTAGCCAGGACCTTCTTCCAAAGGGGGGTTTCGCAGATAACGGTGACCAGCCGATCGCTGGAGAGTGCTAAAGAGTTGGCCTTGGTTCTGGGGGGAAATGCCGTCAATATAAGCGAAATGCAATCCGAAATGGAGGCTGCTGATATAATCATTACCTGCACGGGGGCACCTCACTTTGTGGTGAATCACGAACTTGTGGAGAAGGTGATGCGGTCCCGGGCGGGACGCCCCCTGGTAGTCGTTGATATCGCTGTGCCTCGTGATGTGGAGCTGGGGGTGGGGCAAATCGAAGGTGTCTCCCTCTATGATATCGACGACTTCACTCAAGTATCCAAGATTAACCGTAAGGCCAGAGAGAAAGAAATCGCCATGGCGATGCAAGTCGTGGACGATGAGATGGAACGCTTTGTGGCATGGTGGCAAGCCCTGGAGGCGAAACCTGCAATTAGCGCCCTGATGCAGATGGCAGAAGACATTCGCCAACGCCAGTTGAGCATGACGCTGAAAAAGCTGCCGCCGCTATCTCAGGAAGAGCTGGATAGCCTGGAGGCCATGACCAAGGCCATAGTGAACAAGATACTTCATAATCCCATCCAATGCCTAAAGCATGGCGGGTATCGCGGCAAAGACTTCCTCCAAACCGTAGGAGAGCTTTTTGATCTCGACGGTCAGGTCTAGGAATGAAGATGGGGAAACGCATTATCGTTGGCTCACGTGGCAGCAAGCTGGCTACAATTCAAGCTGAAGCTGTATTGGCCAAACTACAAGGGTTAAATCCTGAACTTGAGTTCAGCCTCGCCACAATAGTAACCAGAGGCGACCGTGAGCGTAAGGTCCCCCTGGAACGGATGGCCGGTGTGGGGGTGTTTGTGAAAGAACTGGAAGAGGCCCTCTTGGAGAGGAAAATAGACCTGGCGGTGCACAGTCTCAAGGATATGCCCACCGAGACTCCTGAGGGGTTTCGGCTAGCTGCGGTGACTGAAAGAGTCGATCCCCGGGACGTTCTGGTCTCCTCTTTGGGGAGACTTGCAGAACTACCGCCGGGGGCCAGGATCGGCACGGGCAGTCCGAGGCGTGCCGTTCAGCTTCTAGCCCAGCGTCCCGATGTTGAGACCCGTCCGCTGAGGGGGAATATTGACACCCGGCTGAGGAAAGCCGCTTCGGCTGAGCTGGATGGCGTGCTGCTGGCCGCTGCCGCCCTGATTCGACTGGGAATGGAAAGCATGATAACTGAGTACCTGCCCACTGACATCTTTGTCCCTGCGGTGGGGCAAGGAGCTTTGGGGATCGAGATTCGCGCCGACGATGCCCAGATGGGCGAACTGGTTGCCCCGCTAAACCATGAGCCAAGCTGGCTAAGCGTGACCGCCGAGCGCGCTTTCCTGAAGTCGCTGGGCGGGGGGTGCCGCGCGCCGATAGCTGCGTTGGGCACGCTGAGGAACAACACGCTCCATCTTCGCGGCATGGTGGCCGATCCCGTTCGCGGTGACATCTTGCGCGCTGAGATGGAAGGCAGTGCTCTGGCTGCGGAAGGGGCAGGTTACCGATTGGCTCAGCAGATGATGGAATTGGGAGCCGCTTCACTGATCGAGAGGGTTGGGGTATGACGCAGGGCAAGGTTTATCTGGTGGGCGCCGGGCCGGGAGATCCTGGCCTGATCACGGCCAAGGGACTCGAATGCCTCAAGCGAGCCGATATCATTGTCTATGACTATTTGATTGACAACGGGCTCTTGGATTTCACCCGTCCCGATGCCGAGGTGGTCTATGTAGGTAAATCCTCGAAAACCCATGCTAGAGAGCAGCACGAGATCAACCAAATCCTGGTTGATAAGGCCAGGGAGGGCAAGGTCGTGGTGCGGCTTAAGGGGGGTGACCCCTTTGTTTTGGGGCGGGGTGGTGAGGAGGCCGAAGCCCTTTTTGCCAATCAAATACCCTTCGAACTTGTCCCTGGCATCTCTTCGGCGCTAGCAGTGCCGGCCTATGCCGGCATACCGGTCACGCATCGGCATGTGGCATCCTCTTTTGCTGTTACCACGGGACATGAAGATCCCGCAAAGGACATATCCAGCATAAACTGGGAAAAACTAGCAACTGGGGTTGACACGCTGGTTTGCTTAATGGGAATGGGCAATCTGGCCGGTATAGTCGAGGCGTTGCTCGAAGGTGGCAAGGAGCCGGACACCCCGGTGGCCGTGATTCGCCAGGGAACGACGCTTCAGCAGCAAACGCTTACTGGAACCCTGGCAACCATTGTGGGGGCAGCCGAGAGAGCGGATTTTCAGCCACCGGTGGTAATCGTCATCGGGGAGGTTGTTGGGCTTCGGCAGAAGCTGGCTTGGTTTGATAACCGGCCACTATTCGGCAAGCGCGTTCTGGTGACTCGACCCCGTAATCAGGCCAGCGTCTTGAGCAGGCTGCTTGGGGAATGTGGTGCCGAGCCTGTGGAATTGCCGGCGATAGAGATCGAAGACGTCCCCGATCCTAGCGAACTGGATAAAGCAATCTTAAGTCTGCCGGATTATCACTGGGTACTCTTCACCAGTGCCAATGGAGTGGATGCATTCTGGAGGCGATTACGCGCTTTGAATCTAGATGCCCGCTGGTTTCGGCACGTTAGAATCGGAGCCATTGGCCCGGCGACGGCAGAGGCATTGGTGGTGCGGGGACTCTATCCTGACCTCTTGCCGGAAGAGCATACGAGCGAGGGAATAGTCGCTGGGCTAGCAGCTATCGGAATCGCCGGTATTCGGATATTGCTGCCTCGGTCTGATATTGCGCCAACAGCCTTGATTCATAGACTTATCGAGCTTGGGGCGGAGCCTCATGAAGTCGCTGCATACCTTGCCAGGCCACCTGCTGAATCCATTTCCCGGGCCAAACAGATGTTTTTGGACGGAAAAATCGATATTATCACCTTCACCAGTTCCTCTACAGTGACCAATCTCCTGGCGGCGCTTGGAGGTGAGTTGCGCGCGGCAAAGCAGGCTAAGATCGCCTGCATCGGCCCTGTAACAGCGGCTGCTGCCGAAAAAGCGGGACTGACGGTGGACATCACTGCTCCAGAGCATACCATCCCTGGTTTGGTAACAGCCATAGAGCTCTACCTGCGGGAGCATGAAGGGGAGGTCTGGTGACTGGATTTCCTCTGCTACAGCGCGGTGGTAAGGGTGATATGTTATTGGCTGTCAGGACGAACCGGATGAGACAGGCAAAAAGTACGAAAAGGTTACGCCGACTTCGCCGTAATAAGGCTTTGCGTCAACTGGTTGAGGAGACCTCGCTCAACGTGAGTGACCTGGTCTTCCCCCTGTTCGTAATCCATGGCCAGGGCGTGAAGGGTGAAATAGGTTCCATGCCGGGCATTTTTCAATACTCGGTCGATCTATTGCCGCAGGAAGTTGGGGAGATTGTTGATCTTGGCATCGCTGCCGTGATCCTCTTTGGCATTCCGGAAGAGAAGGATGACCTCGGCTCCGCGGGCTATCGTCCTGATGGAGTTGTCCAGCAAGCTATACGAATCATCAAGAAGGAGGCCCCTGAACTTCTGGTGATTACCGATGTCTGCCTTTGCGAATACACCAGTCATGGGCACTGCGGCGTGGTGGTGCATGGTGAGGTTGATAATGACAAGACGCTAGAGCTTTTAGCTCAGATGGCGGTTTCCCATGCCGAGGCTGGTGCCGATATTATAGCTCCTTCCGCCATGATGGATGGGCAGGTGAAGCGAATTCGGCAGGCGCTGGATGAATCAGGATTCACCCATATCCCGATACTATCCTATGCGGCGAAGTATGCCTCGGCTTTCTACGGTCCATTTCGAGAGGCCGCCGAGTCGGCGCCACAGTTCGGCGACCGCCGCTCCTACCAGATGGATCCTGCCAATGTGCGAGAGGCGATGAGAGAGGTGGAGCAGGATATCGCTGAGGGAGCTGATATGGTGATGGTTAAGCCGGCACTGGCGTATCTGGACGTGATTCGCAAGGTGCGGGATACATTCAATTACCCCCTGGCAGCCTACAACGTGAGTGGTGAGTACTCCCTGGTGAAGGCTGCGGCAGCACGCGGATGGATAGATGAGAAGCGCGCTACCATGGAAATACTTACCGCCATCAAACGAGCTGGCGCCGATATCATAATTACCTATCATGCCAAAGAGGTAGCGCGCTGGTTTGTCACCAGAGCTGAGAGGGATGATGGGTAGGAATCGATCGAGCAAGCTTTTCGAAGAAGCCCAGAAATATTTACCCGGGGGCGTCAATAGCCCGGTACGCTCCTTCAAAGCAGTTGGCGGCAGTCCCATCTTCTTGAAACGGGGGCAGGGATCCAGGGTCTATGACGAGGATGGAAACGAATTCATTGACTATGTCTGCTCTTGGGGCCCGCTCATCCTGGGGCATGCGCACCCCCAGATCGTGGAAGCTTTGAAGCAGGCTGTCGAACATGGCACCAGCTTCGGGGCGCCGACCGAACTTGAGACGAGGCTGGCCAAGATGGTCTGTGAGGCGATGCCTTCCATCGAGATGGTGCGTTTTGTGAATTCCGGCACTGAGGCAACAATGAGCGCCCTGCGACTAGCGCGCGCCTTTACCAACAGAGACAAGATAGTGAAGTTTGCTGGCTGCTATCACGGTCACTCGGATGGTCTACTGGCCAAGGCTGGTTCTGGTGCTGCCACTCTCGGTTTGCCTGACAGCCCCGGCGTTCCCCACGGGTATACTCAAAACACGCTTACTGCCCCGTACAACGATCTGGAAGCAATAAAGCAGCTTTTCGAACGTCACGGCGACATCGCGGCTGTAATCGTCGAACCGGTGGCAGCCAACATGGGGGTGATACCGCCTCGACCAGGCTTTCTGGAGGGCTTGAGTGATCTGACCGAAGCATCGGGAGCACTCCTCATTTTCGATGAGGTCATTACGGGCTTCCGAGTAGCCTACGGGGGAGCACAGGAGCTCTACGGCGTGATGCCGGATTTGACCTGCTTGGGCAAGGTTATCGGTGGGGGGTTGCCGGTGGGAGCCTATGCGGGCCGTGCTGAAATTATGAGGTCGATAGCTCCGGCGGGACCGGTCTATCAGGCGGGGACATTATCGGGCAATCCGCTAGCAATTACCGCAGGGATAGAGACGCTTAGAATTCTGCAGAACGGCAATGTTTATGCCGAGCTCGATCAAAAGGCACGTCGCTTGGAAAAGGGAATTGCCACCGCAGCGACGATATCCGGTGTGCCCATCCGGATTTCGAGGATTGGATCGCTGCTGACAGCTTTCTTCACCACGGAACCGGTCGTGGACTACGAATCGGCCAAGCTGGCTGATGCCAAACTATTTGGGGAGTTCTTCCAAAGATTGCTAGATCAGGGCATTTATTGGCCAGCATCGCAGTTCGAGGCTGCGTTTGTATCCCTTTCCCACAGCGACGAGGATATCGAGGCCACAATCGCAGCTATGGGGAAAGCGCTGAGGGGTTAGCATACTTTAGAAGTTTCAACAAGCATGGAAGCTATATACACAGAATACACAGATTCCCACCTCTTTTGTTAGGAAGACATTTTCTATCAGGTTCCTTTCCCGGTCAAAAAGCGGTGAACCAATATTGACCGTGAAGCGACCTGGAGTTGTCTTCCGATTAGGGTGTTACATCTGTGGCAAAAAACCTCCTTTTAGCGGAAATTTAGCTTTGTGGTACCCCTGGGGCGACTCGAACGCCCGACACGCGGTTTAGGAAACCGCTGCTCTATCCTCTGAGCTACAGGGGCTTTTT